>DATNNI010000291.1:0-28999 GCA_035601915.1 Xanthobacteraceae bacterium | reverse complement strand
CGATCCGCCTCATGCTTGAGGAAAATGTCGACGTCTTTGTCGGCTCGCACGACAGCGCGACGCGTGAGGCGTTGGTCGGCACCATCAAGGGCAAGGTGCCTTACGTCTATACACCGGTCTACGAAGGCGGTGAATGTTCGTTCAACACCTACGTCACGGCAGATACGCCGGAGCAGCAGATTCGGCCGTCGCTCACCTGGATGATGAAGGACAAGGGCGCAAAGTCGATTCACATGATCGGCGACGATTACGTCTGGCCGCGCAAATGTAACGAGCAGGCCAAGAAATACATCGCCGAGAACGGCGGCAAGGTCACGGCCGAAGAATATGTGCCATTCGGCGCGCCCAACAAATTCGAAGAAGTTGTCACTCGCATCAAATCGGCCAAGCCGGATGCGGTGCTGATCACGCTGGTCGGCGCCGACAACGTCAACTTCAACCGGACCTTCGCCGGCTTTGGCCTGGATAAGGACATTGCGCGGCTCTCGCTCTTGCTGGAAGAGAACACGCTGCATGGCGTGGGCGCCGACAGCAGCAAGAATCTTTATTCCTGCATGTCGTACTACGAGAATGCCCCGAGCGCAGCGGCGAAGAAATTCAAGGCTGACTATGTGGCTAAGTTCGGCGACAAGGCGCCACAACTCGGGCGGATCGGCGCCGACTGTTACGAAGGCGTCTATTGCGCGAGCACGTTGGTAACCAAGGCCGGCGGCACCGACGCGAAAAAGTGTATGGCGGCATCTGAAGGAATAACTTTCCCGACAGCCTCCGGCGACGTGACCATGCATGGACGCCACGTCGACAAGACTATGTTCCTCGCCGACTGCAACGGCACCGAGTTTAACATCATCAAGACCTTCGCCGACATCAAGAGCGGCGACGAGTGCAAGGCCTGACTGAAACTCGCGGTGCTGGAGATTGACTGAATGGACCCGTTGATCGTCACACAGGCGATCAACCTCATTTATGCGGTCTCCACACTTGCAGTTCTGGCGCTTGGTCTGGCGGTCATCTTCGGGCTGCTCGGCGTGCTCAATATCGCGCACGGCGAGTTCATCATGATCGGCGCGTATTGCGCCTACGTCACCCAATCCGGCCGCTGGCCTTATCTTGCGGCGGTCCCGCTGACCCTGATCGTGTGCGGTATTCTAGGCTGGGCAGTGGAATGGATCATGATCCGTCCGCTCTACCGCCGGCCCTTCGACACGCTGGTTGCGACATGGGGGTTAAGCTTATTGCTGCGTAAGATCGCCGAGGCGATTTTTGGACTCGGATTCTACAGCGTGAATATTCCGGTTCCTGGAACCGTTCATTTCCTCGATACAGAATATCCGATTTACCGGCTGTTATTGATCGCGGTCTCGCTCCTCATCGTTATCGGGCTGGTGATCTGGTATGGTGGCAGCCGCACCGGCAGCCGCATCCGTGCCATGGTCAGCAATCCCGAACTCGCTCAAGCGCAAGGGATTTCAGTGCGACGGCTGGCAGCGGGCACGTTCATCGTCGGCACCTGTCTCGCCGGCCTTGGCGGCGTCATGCTCGCGCCGCTTATTCCGGTGCAGCCGTTCATGGGGCTGGACTACGTGTTGCGGGCGTTCTTTGTCCTCATTGTCGGCGGGCTCGGCAGCGTATCGGGTCTGTTGTCCGGGGCCGCCGTCATCGGCGGAGTAGACAGCATTATCTCCGCCACTAGCAGTGCAACCGATGGATATTTTGCCGTGCTGGTTTTGTCGATCCTGTTCCTTTGGTTGAGGCCGCGAGGCATCGTTGCGCACAGCTAGCCTCATCGTCCTTATTGCGGTTGCACTTCCATTTTTGCTCGGACCGTTTTGGGCTTATCAGCTCGGTCTCTATGCACTCTACGCGGCCGCTGCGGTTGGCGTCGGACTTTGCTGGGGCCAAGCAGGGTTCCTGCCACTCGGCCAAGCATTGTTCTTTGGACTGGGTGCGTATCTTTCCGGGCTAACGTTCATCGCCTTCGCAGATCTTCCGATCGTTGCCGTGTTAGCAATGCCGATTTTCGCCGTCGTTTCGGCATTGCTCGCCTATGCCATCGGCGTGCTGGTTTTTCGCCGCCGTGGCGAAAGCGGCCCCTATTTTTCGATGATCACACTCGCGCTCTCGCTCTTGGCATTTCAGATCGCGACGAGCTGGAACTCCGTCACCGGCGGCTTTAACGGCCTTAAGGGAATTCCGGGCTTGCCGGGGCTGAACGATTTCTCGGACGTCTACTACGTATCCGCGGGCGTACTCCTCATCGTGCTAGCGATTGCCGGCTGGCTTTATACCGCGCCCATTGGCGTGCTTTGGCGGGCGCTGGCGCAGAACGAGCGCCGGGTTCAGCTGTTCGGATTTGACACCAATCAGCTGAAGGCGGCCGCATTCGGCCTGAGCGGGTTAATGGCCGGGATCGGCGGTGTGATCTATGCACCGCAGCAGGGAATTGTTACGCCGCAGGTCGTCGGCTTCGGCCTTTCCGCCGATCTCGTGATCTGGACCGCGGTCGGCGGCAGAGGAAACCTCCTCGGACCGGTCATCGGAACTTTACTTGTCGGCTCGCTCACCGCGCAATTGCGCGACACATTGCCGTTTTGGGAAGTGCTGATGGCTGTGTTCTTCATTGCCATCGTCTTGGTATTTCCCAAAGGGATTGCAGGACTCGCCGACCCACTGGCGCGCTTTCTGAAGAGTCGGCGGAAACAACCAGCTGTTGCCGCCCCCAAACGTCTAAGCAGCGATCTGCCTGCGCGCCTCGTCCTCAACGGCGTCGGCGTCCGCGCCGGTGAATTCACGATTCTCGACCGGCTATCGCTCGAATTCGAGCCGACCGGAATATTTTGCGTTATCGGCCCGAACGGCGCAGGTAAAACCTCGATGTTCAACGCCGTGAGCGGCGAACTTGCGACCGTAACCGGATCCATCGATCTCGGCGGTACGCCGGTCAGCGGGCTGACCCCGCACCGGGTGACGCGCCTTGGCGTTGCGCGCAAGCTTCAGATTCCGAGCGTGTTCCAACACCTGTCGATTGCAGACAATCTCGCCATTGCGCTGTGGAGCGGCAGGGCAAATAAATTGCAGTTGCTCGACCCTCGGCTGCGGCGCTGGACCACCCCAATGCTGGAGGATCTGCAGACGCGCTACCCCTTCCTCGCATCCGCCGAGCGTAAAGCCGGTGAATTATCGCACGGCGAACAACAAATTCTCGAACTCGCGATGGCGCTCCTGACCGAGCCTCGCGTTTTGTTGCTCGACGAACCATGCGCGGGCCTCTCGCCCGAAGAGACAACGGCGGTCATTGGCATTGTGCGCTGGGCGGCGGTGCGCCTGGGCGGCGCCATCATCGTCATCGAGCACGACATGAGCCTGGTCAAGGAGCTCGCGGAAGTGGTCTACGTGCTGCACAACGGCACGCTTCTGGCAAAGGGCAGTGTCGGGGCAATCCAAGCCGATGCTGCCGTCCGCGCGGTCTATGTCGGGGGCGAGAAATGACCGCCGGGCGGCTCGTGTTCGAGGCAATAACCGGCGGCTATGGAAGCACTACGATCGTTCGCGATCTGACCGGCGGTGCCAATTCCGGCGAAGTTCTTTGCGTGCTCGGACGCAACGGCGTCGGCAAGAGCACGCTGATGAAACTCCTTTTCGGTTATTTGCCATGCCGCCGCGGGCAAGTCCTTCTCGATGGCAAGCCGGTTTCCCAACTCGATCCGTCAGCGCGCCGTCGCAGCGGCATGACATATTGCCCGCAGGAACGCCCGGTATTCGACGACTTGTCAGTTCGCGACAATCTCACCCTCATGCGCACGAGCCGCCAGCTCGGAGCGTTCCGTCGCTATTTCGATCGTTTTCCGGTCCTCGAGCGTAGGCTCACGCAGCACGCCGGTACGCTCTCCGGGGGAGAAAAAAAGATGTTGTCTTTTGTGCGCGGTCTCGCCGAAGACCAGCCGATCATCTTGCTCGACGAGCCAAGCGAAGGCGTACAGTGGGAAAATATTCTGCACATGATCGCAAGCATTACCGAAAAGAAGGCCACGGGCGCTGCGTTTGTCGTTGTTGAGCAGAATCTCTCGTTTGCCGAGCGGATCGCCGATCGCTACTTGATCATGGATCAGGGTCGCGCGGTATTGGAAGGATCAAGCTCGGCAATTTATCGTGGTCAAATCCTCGCTCATCTGCACGTGTGACATTTCTCCGCGCGTTGCGCGGGATCTATCTTTCTGAACCGCGGTTCGCCGGCTGACAAAGCGAGAGGTCGGGAAAATTCATGCGTATCGAAGTCGTCGTCGATGTGAAAACGACTCTTGGCGAAGGCCCGCTTTGGGACGCCGAGCAAGAGCGCCTCTATTGGATCGATAGCTTCGATGGCCGCGTATTTCGCGCCACAGCAGCGGGCCACGAAATTCGATGCTGGGATGTGCCACAAAAGATCGGCTCGATGGCTCTGCGCAAGGATGGCAATGGGGCGATCGTTTCGCTCGCGCGCGGTTTCCACGCTCTTGATTTCCGGACCGGCGAGGTCGACCTCATCGTCGACCCCGAACCCGGCAAACCCAACAATCGATTGAACGATGGCAAGGTCGACAAACGCGGCCGTTTTCTAGCCGGCTCGATGGATACGTTGGAGGACGGACCGAGCGGCGCGCTTTATCGTCTTGATCCAGATTTTTCGCTGCACAAGCTAGATCAGAACGTCATTGTCTCAAATGGACCATGCTGGAGTCCCGATGGCTCCACTTTTTATTTTGCCGATTCCGCAAGCGGCGAAATCTGGGCTTACGACTATGATCAATCGACCGGCACTCCCTCCAACCGGCGCACCTTCGTCAAAGTCGACAGATCTCGTGGCGGCGGCGCCGACGGGTCGACCGTCGATGCCGAAGGCTACCTCTGGAACGCGCTGGTCTACGACGGCCGCATCGTCCGTTACGACCCGAACGGCCGCATCGACCGCACCATAGAGATGCCGGTCAAGAAGGTGACAAGCGTCATGTTCGGCGGGCCGAAACTCGATATCCTTTTCGTCACGTCGATGGCCAAGCCACCGCTGCCGCGCTTTCCCGGCGACGGCTTGTTACGCGGCAGCCTATTCGCGATTTACGACCTCGGCATCCGAGGCCTGCCAGAGCCGCGTTTCGCCGCTTGAGGATTCCGCCCTTGGTACGGGGCTCCGAGGGCACCCGTCATTTTTGTTGAGAGCAGGAGGTCAATTCACCACGGTAATTTCTAAATCTACGTTCTTAAGTCCGGCACGAATGGAGATCACGGCTAATTGGTTGCTGAGCAATTGGCCGCTCCATTCAGGAAGTTTTTCGCCTCGGGCCGATAGCCTAATGTTTCCGAAGGAAACTGGCTTTTCGAACAACAGAACAAAGACCAGAGTTGTGGATCTTTGCAAGCAATAACCTGGTTCAAGATTATTTGCAGAACCGGCAGTTGCCGGCGGTGGCAGCCACGGTCTGTAGACGAACGGTTGCTCGCCGTCGGGACAGTCACCGTAGAAAGGCGCCTTTACGCGTGCGCTGGGGCCGTCGGTCTCTGTTACGTACCAATTGAGGTTTCGCTTATCGATTTCTTGCGCTTTGCCGCCATCGTCGAATCGCAGCCGCAGAAAGGTGGCGACTTCGCTATGGTCTAAAATGGCCTCGTGAAGCAATTTCTCGGCGTTTTTTGCTCGAGCAGGAGAGCCAATCGTCACAGTTAGAAAGGCGGCAAGTAGCAAACAACCGATAGCCAACATGTTGGTTCTCGCGTTTCGCAGGCTGGCATCATTACTTGCCGCTGCCAAGCTGACAATCGTCCGCACGAAGGATTGATGAACGTCAAGAGCGCAGCAACGACCGCATGCCGAAGTAAGCCTCGAACGCGATTTCAGGCGTTCCGATGATATTGAATCCTCAAATGAGAAACGCCGGCGGCTTCAGCTGCCAGTCGCCGCTTTCGGCTCAATGCCCAAACCGTATTTCGCCGCGTAGCCCAGCGCATCCCAGCGCATCCCATTTCGGAGCCGCGGAAGCAGCAGCATCGTTGCCGAGCGTCGTGATTGGGCGCACCTGCACGATCGAAACCGGAATTCCGGGCCGCCAGTTCGACCAGGGTGGATGCCGTCGTCGACGCCACTCGTACGAAAATTCTCAAGCCTGACCCTCGCGCTTATGCATTGGCGCTGGAATCGCTGGCGCTTGCTGCCGACGAAGTCGTCTTCATCGATGATCAACCACCCAACGTTTCCGGCGGAGAGGCGGTTGGAATAACAAGCCTCCATCTGGATATAACCCGGCATCAGGAGTGTGTTGCACAAGCTCGCGCTCTCTTAGAATTGTAAGAGCGATAGGGTTCTTTCGCCGCTTCGTGCCCCCGGTCTCGATTTCGTCAATTCCGATCTCACCGATCGCACTGCGCAACCGGAGGTCTTAGCAGCGTACTTGGGCGGGCCAAACGCGCTTCGGCGCCAGTCGAGTCTAGCGCAAATAATCTTTTCAAGACGGAACGATCGGAGAGCGGAGCGCTCACACCGCAAGCGCTTTTAGCCCATTGGAAAGCAACGGCAAAACTTGGTTGGCTGGGACGGCGCGCCCGAACAGGAAGCCCTGCCCGTATTGCACGCCGTGGTGAAGCGCGGCCGCAGCCTGCGCTTCGGTCTCGATGCCTTCGGCAGTAACGGACAAGTTTAGCCCTTTCGAAAGGCCCACGATTGCCCGCATGAAAACTTGGCTTTCGCCCGACGTCGTCAGTCCCTGGACAAATCGCCGGTCTATCTTGAGCTTGTCGAATCGCAACTCGTAAAGATGATAAAGGCTCGAATAGCCGGTGCCGAAGTCGTCAATTACCACGCGCGCGCCCGCATTGCGCAGGGACTGCAAGGCGTGACGCGTCGCCTCCAGGTCTGCGACGATGGCGCTTTCGGTGATTTCCACCTCAAGCCGATGCGCGGGCAACTTGGCGTCCGCTAACACCGTAAGGACCGCATCGGCGAACTTTCGATCGTTAAGCTGAGACGGCGAAAAGTTGAATGACAGCGAAATATCGTCTGGCCACGTGACTGCGTCGCGGCATGCGTCGCCAAAAAGCTGCCCCGACACCGCATTTAAAAGACCCAGCTCTTCGGCAAGCGGCACAAATGTCTCCGGCGAGATCAATCCGCTCACCGGATGGCGCCATCGGCCCAAACTCTCAAAACCGACGATTCGTCTCGTCTTAAGGTCGAGCACTGGTTGGTAATAGGGTCGAATTTCGTCTCCACCGATCGCTGCTCGCAAGTCCTTCTCTAACAGCGACCGCTCGCGGATGAAGGCGTCCATCTTCGGATCGAAAAAGCAATAATCGGTGCGGCTATTTCTGGCGCGCGATAACGCGACATGGGCGCAGCGAAGAAGTTCGTCCACTGTCATATGCCCACGCCCGGCCTGCGCTATTCCTACACTGGCGCCGAGTGTGTGATACTCGATGCCGATTTGCACCGGGGTCTTGACGATTTCAACAAGAGAGCAAGCGATTTTCCGGGCCGTCTCGGGATCAGCACCCGCCAGGCATAGGGCGAATTCGTCGTCCCCGATGCGGGCGAAGATATCGCCCGGGTGGGCGCGATCGCGGATGCGCGCGCCGACCTGCGCCAGCGCTTCGTCGCAACCGACGTGGCCATAAACTTCATTGAGTTTCTTGAATTCGTGAAGTCCCAACAACAGGACGCTCATCTTGTTGCTGGAATTATGCAATGCCGTGCTGACGTCGACATGGAATTGCCGCCGGTTTGGCAGTTGGGTCAGCGGGTCGCGCATCAAGGCGGCCTGCGCCTGCCCCTCGGCTGCAACCCGCTTCGCGCGCTCTCGTCTTTGATCCACGACGCGTCGGACCGTATACACGACCAACGCGATACCCGCGTAATAGGCGAACGACGGCTTTTCGAGGCGCGCGCCGGAAATTCTATCAAGAATCGCGATGCCGCCCCACTCGGAGACGGATACGTAGGCCAGTATCGAGATGGAGAAGAGCACCAAGGCGTCGGTGATCTCTCGCATCGCCGCGGTATTCCAGCCCATCTTATTGAAAGTTTGCGAGAGTTTACGCAACGCCATCTCCCAAGTGACCTACCCGTTGCACAAACATTTCACTTTTCTATGAATCGCTGGCCGATCATTCGTATCTATGACAGCCGACCAGCCGTCCCACGCTGCCTGTTAAACAACTCTTAACTTCCGTGAAGCGCGAGGATTGAGGGTTAGCGTCCACTTCGTGCTATTATTTTTCAAATAACCGACGACGGTTCTTCCGGCGGCCCGCATCGCGCGCACGCTCTCGCGGCGGCGAGACGGCTGCATCAGCGTCGATAGCCGATCAGCGGCCGACGGCGCAACCACTTGACGAACCTTCCGATCAGGCCTGAATGCGCTTGAACGAGCTTCGCCGTCCGGCGCTTCGGGCGACGCGGACGCGATTGTGATTGGAAGGCTTTCATGACGGCGCTTCGACGTCATCCAATGCTGGGGCCGAACCGGCTCAAACTCGGCGTGTTCTCCATGAACACCGACGGCGGCCTCACATTGACGCGGGTGCCCGAGCGCTGGCCGGCGCTATGGAGCGAGACCGCGGAAGTGGCGCAACTTGCGGACCGCGCCGGGTTGGAATTTTTGCTTCCGATCGCCCGCTGGAAGGGTTTTGGCGGCGAGATGAACAGTCGCGAGTGGTCGTTCGAGACCTTGACGCATGCGGCCGGCCTTTCCGGCGCCACGCAGAGGATCGGCGTTTTGGCGACCGTTCACGTCCCGATGGTACATCCGGTCTTCGCCGCCAAGGCGCTCGCCACGCTCGACCACGTTTCCAACGGCCGATCGGGTCTCAACATCGTGTGTGGATGGAATCCGGAAGAGTTTGCGTTGTTTGGATTGAAGCTTATCGAGGATCGTTATGCGCAAGGACTTGAATGGTTCGATATCGTCAACCGCATTTACACCGCGGCAGAACCCTTCGACTATGATGGAAAATACTATCAGCTGAAAAACGTATCGGGTAAGCCGCGACCTTTACAGTCGCCGCGCCCAGTGACACTCAACGCCGCCTTCTCTCCGCCCGGCCGTGACTTCGCCGCCAAGGCGGCGGATTTCCTGTTGACGACATTCGTCAGCATCGACAAGGGCCGCGAACATGTTAAAGAGATGAAGGAGCGGGCCGCGGCGGAAGGCCGCGAAATCGGCGTATATACGACTTGCCATGTGGTCTGCCGACCGACGCAGTCTGAAGCTGAAGATTATTACGAGTATTACGCAGTCACCATGGCCGACCATGCGAGCGTCGACTTCTACATCGGGCAAAAGCAGAAATTCTCCGGCTCACACGAAGAGGAAGCCTATCGTCTGCATCGCAAGCGCTTCGCCGCCGGTGCTGGTACTTATCCGCTGGTCGGAACGCCCGCCCACATCGCCGAAGAACTCGTCAAGATCAGTGCGGCGGGCTTCGCCGGCGCGACAGTTTCATTCGTCAATTTCAAGAACGAGTTGCCGTACTTCATCGACGGCGTTTTACCGCTGTTGCGTGAAGCGGGCGTGAGAACGACGTGAGATTACAGCACCAAAACCGTCTTGCCGCGCGCATGGCCGGTTTGCGACATCTCCTGCGCCTTGGCGAAGTCCGATAAAGGCAGGATCTGCTCGACGCGTGGCTTTAGCTCGCCGCCGGCGACAAGCGTGATGATTTCTGTCAACGCCACCGGATCCGAGAGGACCTGCGGCACCATCACCTTTACGCCGTACTGCGCTCCCAAATCTTGAAACGGCGCGGCCAGAAGGCAGACAATGGTGCCGCCGCGTTTGAGCACGCGGTAGCTGCGCCGGTGCACATCGCCGCCAATGACGTCGAGGACCACGTCGACATCGCGTACGACGTCCTCGAATGACGTCCTGTCGTAGGCGACAGCTTCGGCACCCAGCGATTGAACGTAATCGACATTGGCTTGCGAGCAAGTCGCAATCACCTCGGCGCCGCGAATGCGAGCAAGCTGCACCGCCAAACTGCCTACGCCGCCTGCTGCGGCATGGATCAGAACCCGCATACCGGGCGTGACATTCGCCGTCTCCACAACCGCTGTCCACGCGCTGATGCCGGCAAGCGGCAACGATGCCGCCTGCTCGAACGTCAGCGCCTCGGGAAAAGGGACCGCTTCCGCTTCCGGCAGCGCGATCTTTTCGCACCACGAGCCTATTCCGCGCGGCGCGAGGAAACACACGTGCTGTCCGACAAGGGACGCGTCCGCCCCGCTTCCCGCTGCGACGATCTCGCCGGCGCCGTCGCGGCCGGTAACGACCGGAAACGTCACCGAGAAGAACTTTTGCAGCATCCCGGAGCGGACTTTCCAATCGACTGGGTTCATGCTGACCGCACGGACCCGAACCAATAACTCGCCGGGCCCCAGCTCCGGCGCCGGGCGACGGCGCAGTTTGAGTACTTCCGGACCGCCGTAAGTATCGAACTCGACCGCAAGCATGTCGGCGGCGTCCTGAGACATGCGTCACCTCCTCATTTCCACTCAGTATTCAGCTAAGGCGACTTTGAGGGCTGGCCATCCCGCTTGCGGGTCATCCGGAGGGACCGATGAGACGAGCGCGCGCGTGTGCGAATGCTGCGGGTCGGAGAACACCGCTTCAATCGGGCCCTGTTCGACGATTTCTCCGCGATACATCACCAGCACGCGGGAGCACAGGTGGCGGACCACCGATAGATCATGCGAAATAAAGAGCATTCCGAAGCCAAGCTCGGAACGCAATCGCGCCAAGAGATTTAAGAGCTGCGCCTGAATGGAGACATCGAGTCCGGAAACGATCTCGTCGGCAACGAGTACCTTGGGGATATTGCAGAGCGCACGCGCAATGTTGACTCGCTGGCGCTGCCCGCCCGACAATTGACCAGGAAGCCGCGTGGCGAGATCCTCCGATAAACCGACTTCTGCCAGCAATTCCTTCGTTCGTGTCAATCGTTCCTGCCAAGTGGCATGACGACTACCCGCTTCCATTGCCTGCGTGATAATGCGGCCGATGCGCCGTCGCGGATTGAGCGCCGATTGTGGATCCTGGAACACCATCTGCAGGTTGGCGGCGCGGCGAACGAGACCGCGCAACGACGGATCGGTCAAATCGTCACCGTTGAGTAGAATCCGCCCACCAGACGGCTGCTCAAGTCCGACCAGAAGCTTGGCGATGGTGCTTTTGCCGCTGCCGCTCTCGCCCACCAGCGCAACAAATTCATTCTCAGCGATGTTGAACGAGGCGCCCTTCACTGCCTCTACAAGCCGTGTGCCGCCAAACAACGCATCACCCATTTTGTATCGTTTCTGCAGCTTTTCGACCTGCAGGACGATACGAGCCGATATTTCCGGCGCTGCCGTCGCCTCATCGACAGTGGCAATGGCTGCCACATCCGCGGCGCGAAGACAGGCGACGCGATGATCGGCGCCAATCCAAACGTCCGGAGGATCCGTGCGTCGACAATTCTCCGCGACCAGCGGGCAGCGCGGCGCGAAATGGCAGCCAGGCATTTTTTGCAGCTGTCGCAAGCTCGGCATCTGGTCAGGGATCACATAGAGCGCGCGCCTGTCGTCGTGCATGGTTGGATTGGCGAGCTGCAGGCAGCGCGCATAAGGGTGTGCCGGTCGCGAAAGGATCGATCGCGCCGGGCCGCTTTCGATCGCGCGGCCGGCATACATCACCACCACCTGATCGCACAGTTGCGCGGCGAGTCGCAGGTCGTGGGTGATAAAGATGACCGCAGTCGTATGCTCGCGCTGCATTTCCGCGATCAGGCGGAGAATTTGCGGATGGATCGTGACATCGAGCGCTGTGGTTGGCTCGTCGGCGATAACGAGGCGCGGGTTGCTGGAGAACGCCAACGCAATCAGTACACGCTGCAACATCCCGCCGGACAATTGATGCGGGTACCGACCAAGCAAACTGTCAGCGTCGCGCAGGTGCGCGGCGGCGAGTGCGGCTATGGCGCGTTTGCGCCTTTCGCCGTGACCGCCCTCCCCGAGTCGCGCCAAATGTTCATCGAATTGCGCGCCGATCGTCATCACCGGATTGAGCGCGGTCATCGGCTGTTGCGGAATAAATCCGATCGCCCGGCCAAGCAAGGCGCGCCGCCGGGGCGGCGGCATTTGCACCAGGTCTTCGCCCTCAAACAGCAGCGAACCACTGGTGATGGCAAAGCCGGGCGGGAGCAATTGGGCAATCGCGCGTCCGACCATCGATTTCCCGGCACCGGATTCTCCAACTAAGCCAAGAATCTTTCCAGGCGGCAGATCGAACGATAGCCCGCGGATGGCCGGCACCGCGGTTCCGTCGATTCGCGCTGTCACCGTCAGATCTATCGCTTGTAATGCGAACACGATCTAGCGCCCGCTTTCAGAAAGCCGCACGTCGAGTGTGCGCCGCAGCCCGTCGCCAAGAAGATTGAACGCCGTCACCGTGAAGAAGATCGCGAGTGCCGGCAGCAGCAAATTCCATGGCGATTGATAGACGTATTGCCGTGCATCGGCGATCATCTGTCCCCAGGCGGGCTGGTTTGCGCCGACGCCCAAACCAACGAACGACAAAATCGCCTCGACGATTACCGCGATCGCCATTTCCAAGCTCATGAGCGTGATCAGAAGCGGCAACGTCGCCGGCAGTACCTCGCGCACGATCGCCTGCCAATGGGTAAAGCCGAGCAGACGGGCGGCCGCTACGTAATCGTGCCGGGTTACGATCAATACCTCGCTGCGCAAGACGCGGCAAAAGCGCGTCCAGTCGACGAGGATGATAGCTAAGATCACCCGGTCGAGACCGACGCCGAGCCCGACCATCAGAATGAGCGAGAGGATCACCGGCGGAAACGACATCCACACGTCGACCAGCCGGCCGATGATCCAATCTACCGTGCCACCGAAGTACCCGGAGATGTGCGCGAGAACGGTGCCGATGATCATCGCGCCGAGCGAAGCGAAAAAGGCCACCAGCATCGCGGTGCGTGCGCCGTAGATGAGCCGCGAGAGCACGTCTCGGCCGAGACTGTCAGTCCCGAGCGGAAAAGCCTGGTCGCCCCCCGGAGACCAGGCCGGCGGGACAAGGATCGAAAGCAGATTCTGGTCCCCGGGGTCATTCGGCGCGATCAAACCGGCAAAAATGGCGCAGCAAAGAATGCAGAGGATCATGACAAGCGCGACGAGTACGCGTGGCGAGCGCAGCGAACGGGCGAGCGCGGCCATCAACGCGACCGCAGCTTCGGATTGAGCACCACGTAGAGACCGTCAACCACCGTATTTATTATCAGAACTACGATGCAGTACGTCAGCCCGATGGCCTGAATAAGCGGCAGATCGGCATTGCGCACGGCGTCGACCATAAGATTGCCCATGCCAGGATAGGAATAGATGACTTCGACCAAAAGCGTGCCGCTAAACAAAATTCCAAATTGGACACCGGCCAGCGTCAGCGTCGGCAATGAAGCGTTTTTGAATGCGTGACGAACGAGAATGTGGCCTTCGGAGAGACCGCGCAAACGCGCCTGCTGAATGTAGTCCTCGTGATACACGTCGAAAAGACTTGAGCGCAAAACCCGCATGATGGTGGGCGAGAAGGCAAGCCCGAGTGCGACCGCGGGCAAGATCAAATGCTGGACTGCACTAAGAAAAATATCGAGCCGGCCGACCAGGAGTGAATCGAACAAGAGGAAGCCGGTGATGCGCGGCAGCGGCAAACCTGGCGCCACTTGGCCGGTGAACGGCAGGATCTGCAGCATAACGCCAAACACGAACAGCAGGATCAATGCCCACAGAAACTCGGGGATCGACAACAACAAGATTGAAGCGAAGTCGACGACCGGCTCAATCGGTGTGCCGCGCACGCGAAACATGAGTAGACCACCACCGACGCCAAGGATCGCTGCCAGCACCATTGCGGCGATCGCGAGCTGAATTGTCGCCGGCAGTGTCGCCGCCACAAGCGACCCGGAGTCGCGCCGATACTGGATCGAGGGGCCAAAGTCACCATGCAGCGCGTCGGTAAGCCAGATGAAATACTGTTCGGGAAGAGGCTTATCGAGGCGCATTTCGTGGCGTTTGACCTCGATTTCCGCAAGTGTCGCTGTCGGGGGAAGCGACATCGCCGCGGGGTCGACAGGCAGCACTCGTAAAACGCAAAACAACAGTGCCGAAACCGCAAGCAGGATCGGTACGGCCGTAAGCAAACGGCGCGCAATCAGCTTTCCTACGATTCCAACCATTCAGCCATGATGACTAGCAAGAACCGAGCCACCAAGGCTACTCTTTGCGCGGCTCCGCCCGCATGCGTCGCAAGATTTTACTTTGCAAAATCGTGGCGCGGGTTAGATTTTCCATGCGAGGCGGCGGACTGGAGCGCGCCGCCGCCGGTATTTCGGCCAGCGCCCGCAACGAAGAGAAACAGCGCCATGGCCGATCACGATCATACCGATCCGCCGTCCGATCCGGCACTGCGAGTCAAGGCGCTGGAATCCCTGCTCGTGGAGAAAGGGCTCATCGACCCTAATGTCGTCGGGGAATTCGCCGACTATTACGAGCATCGCGTCGGGCCACGCAACGGCGCCAAGGTCGTGGCACGCGCGTGGGTTGATCCAGCTTATCGCGCGCGTCTTCTCGCTGATGGTACCGCGGCCATCGCCGAGCTTCATTTCGGCGGCCTGCAGGGCGAGGAAATGGTAGTGCTGGAGAACACGCCGACGACGCACAATGTCGTCACCTGCACGCTCTGCTCGTGCTACCCATGGCCAACGTTGGGCCTGCCGCCGACTTGGTATAAGTCGTTCGCCTACCGATCGCGCATCGTTATCGAGCCGCGCAGCGTATTGAGTGAATTCGGGCTACATCTTCCCGACGACGTCGAAGTGCGCGTCTATGATAGCAATGCAGAGATTCGTTATCTCGTTCTGCCGATGCGCCCCCGAAATACCGATAATTTGAGCGAAGAAGCACTCGCCGCACTGGTTACTCGCGACTGCATGATCGGCACGGCTGTGCCCCGCCCGCCGGCTTGATGGAGTGGACCTGATGGATGGCATAGCGGATATGGGTGGGATGCACGGTTTCGGTCCGATCGATCGCAGCGACGACGACGGGACCTTTCACGCCGAATGGGAGCGGAGCATTCTCGGCATCACATTTTCCGCGCTCGGCGCCGGCCTCTTCAATGTCGATGAGATTCGCCGCGCGACCGAAAGTGCCGATCCGCTTACCTATTTGAAGAGCACCTACTACGAACGTTGGCTCTACAGCACTGAAGACTTGCTGAAGGAAAAGGGCGCGGTTACCGCAAGCGAGCTCGCTATTGGCCGCTCAGCGACGCCCGTGACCAATACCGTGCCGCCGGTGACCAGTGACGTTGCGCGCGTTATCCTCGAGCAGGGCGGCACTTCGCGCAGCGCCGACGGTGTGGCGCCGCGCTTCAAACCAGGTGACACAGTTATCGCCCGCAACATCCATCCGCACGGACACACGCGGCTGCCGCGATATGTTCGGGGCAAACAAGGCACCGTTATCCTCGATCACGGCATCTTTGCACTGCCGGACAGCAACGCCGCAGGCCTCGGCCTGCGCTCGCAGCACGTTTACGGCGTACGCTTTGCGGCGCGCGAATTGTGGGGGCCGCAGGCGTCAGCATGCGATACGCTGCAGATCGATCTGTTCGACGATTATCTCGATCCTGCCGGCGGGCCGGCAGCATGAGCGCGCTAGACCCTTTGTCTCTGCCCGATATTCCCGGCCTGCAGGCCGACCCTGTGTTTCTCGAACCGTGGCATGCGGAAATCTTTTCGCTTGCGGTGGCGCTAAACCGCAAAGGTGCTTTTAGCTGGAGCGAGTGGGTGCAGGTTTTCTCGTCCGCTCTGCGCGAGATCCACGCCGAAGAAGGTGAAAGCGCCGAGACGGCCTATTATCGCCGCTGGCTCGCTGCGCTTGAGCGCATAGTTGCACACCGCGGCCTTGCTTCGTGCGAAGAAATGGCAAAACGCAAGGAGGAGTGGCGGCGCGCTTATCTTTGCACGCCGCACGGTCAGCCGATCGCCTTGGAACGAGGCCTTGAAATCGTTCAGCGGGAGCGCGATGCGTTGCCCCAGACGCAGACCCACAGCCCTCACCACCCCGGGATGCGGCCGGGGCCAATCGCGGTCAGTGCCGCGCGCGTTGAGCGGCCAAGTTCGAAGAACTCTATTCGCGCGGTTTGATCTCGATCAGGATATTTCGGTACGTCGCCCTGCCGACGTTGCGCAGATCGTGGACCTCGCCGGCATCCCGCCAGATCGGCTCGCCGATCTTTCCCTTGGGTCGCTCGATATCCCCGGTCAGCGCCGACTCCAGCTCGATGTCGCCTTCGGTCATCGGGATAATGACGTAGGGCAATTCGTGACGGTGCCAGCCCTTGCTCTTGCCAGGCTCGACGACGAAATCCCAGACCCGCACCAGCTCGTTTTCATACATCACGCGATCGCCGATCGGGCCGAGCTTTAGCTTACTGATGTCCATCCCCGCCATGTCGTTCTCCTGTCTGGTCGGCGACACGCGTCGCCGACGGTTGGGGTTGCATTTTCAGATCGGTATGGTCATCGCCTGATGCCGGTCGGCGCAATCCACCAGCATGACCCGCTTTAGCGCAATGCGGAATGATCCGTTCGCCCGGACGAGGTGATGAATTTGGCGTCCCGAATAGAGTCTCTGTTCTTCGCCTTGGTGCTCGACGCAAATGAAGGCCGCTTCTGCGGTGAATTGATCATTCGTTTCGCCGCGGACCACCTCGATGTTGCTGATGAGATGCGTGGTGCGCGGCATTGGCGTGAGCACGAGGGCGCGCGCTTCCAGGAGCCGTCGGACGCGGATCGCGAGAATGGCATGATCCTCGTAGATGATCGAGGCGACGCCTTTCGGATCTGTCTGTCCCGGCCGGCTTGGCATCCAATAGATGCCCTCAGGCGCATAAAGCGAAAGCCAGGATTCGAATTCGCCGGCGTCGAGCAGCTTCGCTTCGCGCAATAAGAACAATTCGACTTCACGCCGAGTCTCGTAAGGCAGCATCATGCGGTCATTGCGTCAGGTATTTGACCCAAGCGTCGAACTGCACCCGCATCGGCAACTCGCTAGCAGCGCCCCCCACACTGCCGTCACCGTTGCGCCGGTCATGATCGAGGCCGCGTGAGAAATTGAGCCATGGCCCGGCTTCCTTGATCAAACCCTGCTGGCAGCGTTCGAGCATCTCGACGTCGTCGGAAAAGATCATCGACGCCGGCGAGCCGATATTGGTGAGGAAGCGGATAGCGCGGTGAAAGATCTCCTCCGGTGCGCCTTTGAGGCGGAAGCAATGGATGCGGATCTGGGTGCGGTCCACAGCCAAGGGAAAGGTGACGCGCATGTGCTGTTGCTGCGCGTTGAGGACGAGGTTGGGATAAATGATGTTGTTGAACCGGTTCACGCCCAGGACAGCGGCCGCGCGTTCCGCGCCGAGCCTCGCAGCCAATGCCGCGCGGTACTGCACCGATGCCGCATCCTGCGGCTGGTTGGCAATGACCCCTTTCTTATAAAAGCTCGCCATGTAGGTGTGCCCGCCAGCCAGACCGTTGAGCTCTATGCCTTCCCATTCCGTGGTACCAAAACCGTTGGCGAGCAGCATCTCGCGCGTCTGATCCTGGTCGATAATCGAAGCATTTGCCGGTGCAGCACGCGCGGGCGCTACGGAGGAATTGTGTACGAAGCTCGGATGGAAAACATCGTTGGCATTCTCCATGTGCAGCTTCCAGTTGCCCTGATACTCCAGTGTGAAACTTGAGTCGGCGACCTCCACCTCGCCATCAGGCGCGCGATCGATGAGATTGTCGATCACCTCGGCCATGCTTCCGAGATGCTCAGCCAATGGCGGCGGGGCGTCGGATTGGTTGGCGAAAATGAAGCCGCGATAGCTCTGTACGTTCCTGACCCGCTGCATGTGGTTGAGCGGATCATCGAGGCGAAAGCTCGAAGGATAGCTTTGTGGGTGGGGAACGGCCGAGAGCATGCCGTCGGCACGGAAGGCCCAGGCGTGGTACGGACAGGTGAACAGCCGCGTGCTGCCGCGATCGACCATGCACAGCCGTGCGCCGCGGTGCGGACAGCGATTGTGTAGCACATGCACGCTGCCGTCTTGATGCCGTGTGACCAGCACCTCGTGCTTGCCGAGATGGGTGCGCACGAAATCACCCGGCTTTGGTACTTGGCTTTCATGGGCGACGTAGATCCAGAGCCGCCCGAAGATGCGCTCCTGCTCCAGCGCGAACACGTCCGGATCGGCGTAGGCCCGGCGATGGATGTAGTCGCCGCGCACAAGACCCAGTATGTCATCTCGGCTCAGGCCCTGCGCAGCGGTAGCCGTCATCGGAAGCTCCCAGGAAAACGCGGCGAGGATCGCGACGCCCTGCTCACGTACAGCCTGATTTTTTGCCTCTCAGCACTCTACAGTTGCATCGAGAGCCCGAACCAGCATCCGTCAGCATATCGTAGGCGCTAGACGCGTACCAGATCGCCGCCGGTGGCGCGCTTATTGCTTTGCAAGATTGTCAGGCGGAACTAAACTCGAACAACAAGGGGCTTCTGAAAAATGTCCATCGTCGGTCCGTCATCGGCCGAGCTTGCCGAGATCGCGTCCGATCTTGGCTTCCACCTCGATGACGGCGACATCACTGTTTTTCGCGGGATGATGCGCGGCGCGCTCGATGCGTATGCCGCACTCGATCTTCTTCCCGACGCGTTGCCGCAACCGCGCTATGCGCGCTTGCCCGGATTCGTCCCAGCCATCGCCGACAATCCGTTCGGCGCTTTCGCACGAGTCACCGAAATTGCCGGCGCTGCAAGCGGCGCGCTCGCGGGAAAACGGATCGCGGTCAAGGACTGCATCTGCGTCGCCGGCGTGCCGACCATGAACGGCTCGGCGACATTCGAAGGCTACGTTCCCGAGATCGACGCCACCGTCGTTACGCGCGTGCTTGACGCCGGCGGCACAATCGTCGGCAAAGCCGCTAACGAGGATTTCTGTTTCTCCGGCGGCAGCCACACCAATGCGCGTTATCCGGTCGACAATCCACATCGGCCAGGCTTTACCGCCGGCGGCTCGTCCTCCGGGTCTGGCGCACTCGTCGGTGGTGGCTTCGTAGACATGGCGCTCGGTACGGATCAAGGCGGTTCGATTCGCATCCCGGCGTCATGCTGCAGCGTGGTCGGCATGAAAGCGACCTTTGGGCTCGTGCCGTGCACGGGTAATCTTGGGATGGAATACGGGCTCGACCACGTCGGGCCCCTTACTCGCACGGTCGCCGACAACGCTCTTCTTCTCGAAGTGATCGCCGGGCCCGACGGGCTCGATAGCCGGCAAGGCAACTGGGGCGGCTGCAAGGCCGATCACTACACCTCTGATCTCGATTCCGGCGCCCACGGTTTGCGCATCGGCATTCTCAAAGAGACATTCGACCTGCCGCAATCGGACGCACGCGTCGATGAGATGGTGCGCGATGCCGTCGGAGCCTTTGCCAAACTCGGGGCAGAAGTCGAGACAATCAGCGTACCTTTGCACCGTTACGGCGGCGCCATCTGGATGCCGCGCGCGGCGGAAGGTTGCCTAGCCACCATGTTCCACGGCAACGGCTTCGGCTTCGGGCCCAGCGGCGTCTACCTGCCGTCGGCGATGCAGCGCCAGGCAATGTGGCGCGGCCAGAGCGACCGCCTCGCCGACACGGTGAAGATTGGCATGCTGGTCGGCGAGTACATGTCACGCGCCTATGGTGGTCGCTATTACGGCCGCGCGCAAAATTTAGCCCGACTGCTCATCGACAGCTACGACCAGGCGCTATCGCGAGTGGATATTCTGGCGTCACCGACGGTGCCGTTTCCGCCGCCGCGACGACCAGCGCCGGACGCGTCGCGCGAGGAAGCGGTCAACACCGCCTTCGGCATGACCATCAACACTGCCACTTTCAACGTTACCGGCCACCCGTCGCTGAGCATGCCCTGCGGATGGATAGATGGGCTGCCGATCGGGTTAATGCTCACCGGGCGACGTTTCGACGAAAGACTGCTTTATCGCGCCGCGGCGGCTCTGGAAGAACACTTGGCAAATGTCGGGACGACAGCTTCCGAGGCGCGCGAGCGCTCCACGCAGCCAAAAGCATAAAAGACATGAAAGCAGTTCATCCAACCCTGGGAGATTGTAAATGATTGCAGTATCACGGCGTACCTTGTGTCAGGCGCTCGGTATCAGCGTCGCCGGCGCACCAGCTTGGCTTCGCTCCGCTTCCGTCCTGGCCGCCGATATGGACAAAGTCACCATTGGCTGGCCGACCGACGTGCCGTCATGGGATCCGGAGCAGCGCACGGTCCCTGACACACAGCCCATTTATAAGATGGTGTTTGATCAACCGCTCGATCAGGCGCCCGATTTGAAGATCATTCCGAAACTGGTGAAGACTTGGAAGCTCGCGCCGGACGCGTTGAGCCTTTCGCTCGACTTTCGCGACGACGTCAAATTCCACGATGGCACGCCGATGACCTCGGCCGACTTCAAGTATTCATTCTTCGACCGCGTCAAAGCCGGACATAAGATCGACGTGGCGCAAATCTGGGGCTTCGCGACCGACGTCGAGACGCCCTCGCCGACGCAGGCGGTGATGCACTTCAAGCTGCCATTCGCTACCTCGGCGATCTGGCTCGCCTTCCTGTGCAGCTACGTCGTTCCAAAGGCTTATATGGAGAAAGTTGGCGAAGAGGGCTTTGGCAAGGCTCCCATCGGAACCGGTCCGTACAAGCTCGCGGATTACGAAATAAACAGCCGGGCGGTGCTGGAGCGCAACGACGCCTATTGGGGTCCCAAGCCCAAGATGAAGACCGTCATCTTCCAGATCATCAAGGATCCGTCGGCGCGCGTCGCGGCGATTCAATCGGGTCAGGCCGATCTGGTATTGAACGTGCCGGTGCGCGAAGCCGAGCGCTTCAAAACCGACCCGAACTTCAAGTCCGAAATCGATCCGATCGAACGCGTCATCGTCATCCAAACGCGCGGTGACCTGGGCTTCGCCGACAAAAACGTACGGCTTGCCGCCCACCATGCAATCGATAAGGTCGCGCTGTCGAAGGCGTTCTACGGCGGCGCCGCGGTACCGTTGTCGGTGGTCGCGCCCCCGGACACGCCCGGCTACGTGCCGGATTATAATTTTGCTTACGATCCGGAATTGTCGAAAAAGCTATTGGCTGAATCCGGGTTCAGCACATCGAAGCCGGCGAAGATCAAGTTCGCCACAACCAACGGGCAGTTCCCGAGCGACTACGACATCGCGCGCGCCGTCGCGCAGATGTGGAAGAAAGTCGGGATCGATGCCGATATCGAGACCGTCGAATACGCGAAGTATTTCGAGCTAAATCGTGGCAATAAGCTTCCGGAGGCAACGCTCTATAGTTGGGACAACGCCACCGGCGATCCGGAGATGTTCACCGGCTACCTGCTCAATCCAAACCTGCCGTTCTCGGCGTGGAAGGAAAAGGAAATCGGCGAGGAGGTCGCCGCTCTATTCGCCATCGCCGACTACGACAAGCGCATCGCCGCTTACAAGGAAATCAATAAAAAGGCGGTTGAATATGGCGCGATCATGCCGCTGTTGCAGAGCGTCATCACGATCGTAAGCCGAAAGGACGTAACCTTCGAGCACTACCATAACGGCTGGATTCTCGCCGACACGATCACCAGAACCTGACGTCGCCCAACAATCGAGCGTCCGGCCTGCACGGGCCGGATGCTGCACAAAGCTCGACTGCCGCGAAGGCGAATCTGGAAGGTGAGCAATGCCGCAGGTCGAGCGGTCGTTCGTTTCCACCGAGTCCGGGCGTATTCATATCGCGGTGGCCGGCGCCGGGGCGCCGGTTTTATTGCTGCACCAGACGCCACGCTCCTGGGATGAGTTTCGCGACGTTCTGCCAATCCTTGGCCGGCACTACCGCGCCATCGCCATGGACACAGTCGGCTATGGCGATTCTGATCCGTTACCGCTGGGTCACGCCTCGATCGAAAATTGGGCAAGGGCCGCGCGTGCGCTGCTCCATGCGCTCGGCGTGACTCGCGCCGCAATCGTTGGCCATCACACTGGTGCCGCCATTGCGGTCGAAATGGCGGCTGCCTACCCGCGAGTGGTCGCCGCTTTGGTGTTGTCAGCCAGCCCCTATGTGGATGCCTCGCGGCGCGGCGCGGCGCAGAAGGAACATAAGGCCGTGGTTGACGAAGCTACGCCACGCCTGGATGGGAGTCACCTTGCGGAGCTCTGGTCGATGCGGCAGCCGTTTTATCCTGACAACCGCATAGATCTAATGGAGCGCTTCATGGTCGATGCGCTGAAAGCCGGAGAGCGTGCCGCAGAAGGCCACCGCATCGTCGATCGTTACGAGATGGAGAAGCGCCTCCCGCTCGTTGGATGCCCGACGCTGGTCATCGCGCCCACCGCGGACCCGCATGCCTACCCGCATGCCGGAAAAGTAGCCGCCGCGATAGCCGGCAGCGCGGTAGTCGAGATTGCGAACGGCATGGTGCCGCTGCCGGACCAGTTGCCTGTGGAGTTTTCGGCCGCCGTCCATCACTTTCTTGCCGCGCAGCCGCGCTGGACGAGCGTGGATGAGTGATCCGGCCCGAATTCGCCCGCGCCGTGATTCTTCGCCCTCGCATGATCATCTCCTTGGCGCGGGTCAACCCGGCGAGATGCGCAACGCGGACCGTGCCGCCGCTTCCCGGCGTCACGCCGAGATTGATTTCCGGCAAGGCAAGCATGCTGTTTTCGGTTGCGAGACGGAAATCGCAAGCGAGCGATAACTCGAACGAAACGCCCATCGCCCATTTCTCGATCGCCGCAATGACCGGCTTTTTCGCGCGCTCCGGAGCGGCGACGCTCCAGTGCAGGTCATGCATGCCGTCGCGTTCAACCTTCAGAAAGCCGGCGATATCGCCGCCTGAACTGTACAACCCATTCGCACCCCGGATCACGATCACGCGAACGTCAGGATCATTATCCATAGCGTGGATGATTGCAGCTATCTGCGAGCGGCCCTTAAAGCTGATCGTATTCATGGGAGGACGATCAAAAATGATAGCCGGCTTTCTTGCCGTCGTCCTTTTCCCAGCGCAGGCCGTCGAGATCCTGAGGGTAATCGGTCATTCGTCTTTCTCCGTTGAAGTCTGTTTTTTGTCCCGGCTTTTGCGATTCTGCGCCGTCGCCGAAATCGCCTCGACAATGCCGGTATAGCCGGTGCAGCGGCAGATGTGCCCAGATAGCATGTCGCGAATGTCACGCTCGCTCGCGTTGGCGTGTTCGCTCAGAAACTGCGTAGCGGATGCGAGGATTCCCGGCGTGCAGAACCCGCATTGCAGGGCGTGATGCTTGCGGAATGCCAATTGCAAATCGTTCAGCTCGCCATTGTCCCCGGCAAGCCCCTCGACGGTGGTCACGGTTGCGCCCTCGACTTGCGCAGCGAATATCAGACACGATCTGACCGCGCGCCCGTCGATCAGCACCGTGCATGCCCCGCAAATGCCGTGCTCGCAGCCCACATGCGTACCGTATTGCTTGAGAACATGCCGCAGCAGATCGGCAAGCTGCATACGGGCCTCGGCCTCGGCCTGCACCGGCTTTCCGTTCAGCGTAAAGTGGAGGGTCGTCTTGGCGCCGGCCTCGACCTCAAGCATAAGCGCGTGCCTTCTCGATCGATGCGATCATGGCCTTGCGCGCGAGCACGGTCGCGAGCGACCGCCGATAATTGGCAGAGGCGAGAAGATCGCTCCGAAAGTCGAGTTGCTTGCTAAGTTCCCGCGCGATCTCTTCAACCCAATTCGCGTTTGTCCCACTCGGTGCCGAAACTTCGACGACGTGTGGGACTTCACCGCAGCCGCCGAATCCGAGCCGCATGCGCCGGGCGCCCCGCTCGAATGCGCAGGCGACGGCGACGATAGCAAAATCGCCTTCGCGCACGGCAAATTCGAAGAAAGCAGCGTCCAGATCGGACGACGCGCGCGGCCAATGGAGCGCAGTGACCAATTCATCCCCGCCGCGGATTGTCACGAGTGCCGATCGGAAGAACTGCTTCGCCGCTACCCGGCGAACACGCCGCGCCGAGCGCAATTCGATTTCGCCGCCGAGCGTTGCGAGCACGAGCGGGATCTCTGCACTCGGATCGGCGTGCGCCACCGACCCGCCTAACGTTCCGCGATTACGGGTCTGGTAGTGGCCGACGTGAGGAAGAGCCTGGGCGAGCAACCCAACGTGGCGGCGGATAGCGCTGTTAGAAAGGGCATCAGCTTGTCGCACCATGGCCCCGGTGACAATGTCGGCGCCGCTTTCGATTTTGCTCAGTCCAATAATTCGATTGATATCAAGCACAATTGTCGGCGTGACGATGCGCATGTTGAGCATCGCGCCCAGCGATTGTCCGCCCGCCACCACGCGCACATCGTCGCCAAACTTCGCCAACACCGAGAGCGCCTCCTCGACCGAGTCGGCGCGCACATATTTGAACGGCGCCGGCTTCACGATCCGCCCCAGAACGCCTGCAACACGGCAAAAAAGCGCCGGACGCGCTGGAGAACCGTGCCACCCGGCTTTTCTCCCCGCACGTGCGCGCGCAACCGATCAAAGAAATCGGCGAGCACGACCTTGACGACGCCATCCAACATACGCTGGCCAAAAGTCGCGACCCGACCGCCGACATCGGCACCGTACTCATAGGTCAATTGTGTCACGCCGAGGTCCGCCTCCTCGAGCGTGACCAAAGCTTCGCCCCGTCCGAAGCCGAGTTTGCTTTCACCGCGTGCCGCCAATTTCAGACGTTCGGGCTCCTCGCGGTCGAAAATGCGTATCTGAACCTCGTACAACGCGCCGATGCCCGCAATGCTGACGCGAATTCGCGCGCGGAAAGTGTCGGGACTTGTCTGCTCGATGTTTTCGCAACCCGGGATAATGGCCCGCAGTTGGGTCGGATCGAGCAACGCATCCCAAACCCTCTGCGGCGCGACCTCGATTGCCACCGCCCCGCGACCGCGCAGAGCGCCGCTCAACTCGCGCCCCGTTTCGTCGTGAGGTACCGCTTTTGGCCGAGTCAACGTCAAATCAGGAGCACCACCGTGCAAGAGCTGCCACAATCGCCCCGGCAAAAACGGTGGCGTAAGGTCGCGCAAACCCGTTGCGTCGGCGATCGCATTCGCCATGGTGACGGGTGCGATCATGGAGCAACCGTCGCCCAGACCCTTGGCCCCCTGAATGGTGTTGGGGCTCGGCGTCGCATAATGAGCAATATCCAGATCGGGCAATTCCGGGGCGGTCGGGCACAGATAGTCCTGGAAAGTGCCGGACAGGAGCGTGCCGTCGGCGGCATAGGTCACCCGCTCCAGCATGGCCGCGCCAAAGCCATGCGCGAACCCGCCGCGTAGCTGGCCTTCCACCACCGCCGGATTGAGCAGCGTGCCGGCATCGTGCGCGCTGACATATCTATGCACGTGAACGCGGCCGGTCTCGGCGTTCACTTCCACGCCGGTCAGATCGCATTGAAAGCTATAGGTCAGCGACGAACGCATGCGATCATGTTCGTCGGGTACGGTCATGGTGTCCGGCGAAAACTCGGCGAGTTCCGAGATCGATCCGTCGACGCCCTCGGGCAAGTCGCCGGCATCCCAATGCAACTGCATGGCCAACCGGCGGATTGGAACAGATTCGTTGCCGGCACCGGGAGCGGACGCCGTTCCGTTAAGCAGCTGAACCATGCCGGGCTCGACACCGAAAGCCTTGGCCGCGGTGGCGCGCAGCTTTCGCGCCGCCATCCGCGCAGCTACGGCCACGGCAGAAACCACGACCGTGGAGAAACGATTGGAATAGTTTCCCGAGGTGATCGACCACGCGCCACCAAACGTATCCAAGTCGGTGATTACTTCGACATCTTCGGGATTGACGCCTACCTCGTCGGCAACGATTTGCGCCACTACGGTCCGGTGGCCCTGCCCATTGGGCAGACTATCCACATGAACGATGATCGCGCCGAGCGGATCCATGATGACTCGGGCACGGCCGGCGGCGCCTGATTTGGGAAGCTGCTTCGCGCGCTGCGCTTGCGTCAGCGCGAGATTGACATAGGCCATATTGGACGCCGACGTCTCAACCGCCAACGCCATGCCAATGCCGAACATTCTCCCTTCTTTACGCGCGCTTTCTCTTTGCGCCACCAGCTCCTTGTACCCTGCCCGCTCGAGCGCCAGCTCGATGCAGCGGCGATAGTCGCCGCTTTCCAAAACAGACCCTGCCGGCGTTTCGTACGGGAAGGTTTGAACAACGTTGCGAAGGCGTAGCTCGATCGGGTCGATACCGATTTCCTTTGCCGCAAGATCCATCATGCGTTCGAGCGGATAATAGAATTGCGGGCCACCGAAGCCACGATTGAGACCGCTCGGCACCTGGTTAGTGACGACGACTTTGTTCTCAACCGCGATATGGCGCACCCGATAGGGGCCACTCAATGTCGAATGCATACGATAGAGTGACGCCGGATCGGGTGGCCGCAGATAGGCGCCCACATTCTCAGTTTGCTTTAGCCGCAGCGCCAGAAGGCGTCCATTCTCATCGAAGGCTCCATCTATATGTGTAGCGCGCCCGGTCGCCGCCGACGACGCCGCCAGATGCTCGATGCGATCTTCGATCCATTTGACCGGCCGTCCCACTTTGCGCGCGGCCAAACCGATCAACACAATATAAGGATAGACCCCGTGCTTGATGCCGAAACTGCCGCCGCTTGACGGCGACGAAATCAGCCGCAGCTGATGTCCGCGCACGCGGAGCGCGTCGCACACCAGCGGATGCATGGCGTAAGGGCCCTGGAAATTCGACCAGACCGTGTAGCGCCCATTACCCGCATCGAAATCGGCAATGACGCCATAAGTTTCAATTGGTGTAGAATTGACCCGCGGATAGTCGACCCTGCATGAAACAACCTTCGCAGCTTTCGCAAACTCGCCTTCGGGATCGCCATACCGGAATGTGCGTTCATGCACGACGTTGCTGCCGAAATCGTCATGCAAGAGCGTTGAGCTCGGTGCGAGCGCATCCTCGATGGTGACGACCGCAGGCTTCGGATCGTAAACCACCTCGATCAGATCGACGGCATCCTCAGCAACATACCGGCTTTCGGCAACAACCACGGCAATCGGCTCGCCGAAATAGCGGGCGCGGCCGACCGCACACGGATAGTAGTGCAGCTTGCGGCTCACCATGTTGCCGATCGGATTGGACATGGCTGCCACATCGTCAGGTGTGAGAACACCGAAAACGCCCGGAAGCGCCAGCGCTGCCGCTATGTCTATCGAGCGAATATCGGCAGAGCCGTGCTGGCTGCGTAGGATTGCAGCATGGCAAAGACCCGCTGCCGGCTCCAGGTCGTCCATGAAACGGGCGCGACCGGTCAACAGCGCCGCGTCTTCGAAGCGCTCGAGGCTTTTACCGACCCACCTTTCCGACGCCGCCATCAATTCACTCCGGTCAATCGTCCTAGCCTAGGTAGGCCAGCCAAACCGCGGCGTCGCCACAAACCTCTTCCGGCGATCCGGTCGTCAGTACAGACCCGTTTCACGAGAACGGTCACACGATCGGCCAATTGAAAGACGACGTCCATGTCATGCTCGACCTGCTTTTCGGCACTCGCAGATTTTCCGCACTTTTACGCTACCGAGCGCCGCCAACTGCGCCTGACGCTCAAACCGCGATTTGACCTGGCAACCGCGTTCAATTATACGCGTTCAATTAAATGTCCGGACAAAGTAACAAAGAGAGAGGAAATATGAGCGAAGTCGGCAAGCGACGGATTCCCACGCCGACCGGGCGCTACTACGAGGACTTTGCCGTCGGCGATATCTACGAGCATCGGCCGGGCCGCACGATCACCGAAGCCGACAACATCAATTTCTCGCTGATGACCATGAACCAGCATCCCATGCATTGTGATGCAAATTTCGCCGCGAAGAGCGAGTTCAAGCGGCCGCTCGTCAACAGCGGACTGACGCTGGCGGTCGTGCTCGGCATGACCGTCAATGACGTGAGCCTGAAGGCCGTCGCCAATCTCGGCTGGAAGAATATCGACCTGACCGGACCGGTGTTCCCCGGCGACACCCTCTATGCGGAATCCGAAGTCCTGGAGAAACGCGAGTCGAAATCACGGCCGACGCAGGGCCTAGTGACGGTAGAGACGCGCGCCTTCAAACAGGACGGCAAACCAATAATGAATTTCGTGCGCACTGCGCTCGTACCGAAGCGCGGATACGGCGTAGGCGACTGAAACGAATAAAAACCCGAACGGCGGACACGCGACGGAACATGGGAGGAAAGATTGGACGCGAAACAATCCGTAAATGCCGGTGCGCGTCTCGACCGACTGCCGATCTCCCGCCTGCATTGGCGTATTCTCGGGTTAATTACCGCCGGCGCGACGCTCGACGCTTTTGATATTTACCTGGCGGGCGGCGTCGTCGCCGCAATGCTGAAGGAGGGTTTTGCCACGACGCAGCAGAGCGCGGTCTTCATCTCGACAACCTTCTTCGGGATGCTAATCGGCGCGGGCTTCGCCGGCTATCTCGGCGACCGAATGGGGCGCCGCTATTCCTATCAATTCAATCTCGCGGTCTTTGGCGTTGCCTCGCTTGCAGCTTGCTTTGCACCCAACATCACTGTTCTCACTGCCCTGCGCTTTATCATGGGCATCGGCATGGGCGCGGAACTTGTCGTGGCGGCGGGTACGCTGTGTGAGTTCGTTCCTCCGGCTTATCGCGGCCGCTGGATCTCAATGCTCGGCATCGTCACCAACGCCGGCCTGCTGCTGGCGTCCACAATCGGCTTTGTCGTCATTCCCAATCTTGGCTGGCGCTACATGTTCGCCATCGTCGGGGTTGGCGCCCTGGTCGTTTGGGTCCTACGAAAAAAGATGCCGGAGAGCGCG
>DATNNI010000290.1:0-3798 GCA_035601915.1 Xanthobacteraceae bacterium | reverse complement strand
CAACCCGACCTGCTCGGCGTGCTGCGCGAGGAAATCCTCGCGGTGATCAGCCGTCACATTTCGTTCGAGCCCGACAAGGTCCAGATCAAGATGGACCGCGGCAAATCGGTGTCCACGCTCGAAGTGGACATCGAAATACCGAACGGACTAGGCGCAGGTTTCGCCGCGGCGCAGTAGAATCGACAGCGACCGTCGGCCAAACCGCGCCGTTTTCCGACGAGGTTTGCGCCGCTTGCTTTCTCCGACTTCCGAGCCAATATAGGTGCCCGGGAGGTTGGCGGTGGACGAGCCACTCGCCAACCGGGTCAGGTCCGGAAGGAAGCAGCCCTAACGAGCGCGGTTCGGGTCGCTCGTCAGCCTCCCACCCTCTCCTTTCGATTGAAGCACTGCGCCGGCATTCGAGCGCAGCGAGCCTTGAAGGGTGATGGCGCGTCCGTCATCCTCCGAGGCTGGCCCTGCCGCGGCTTCGCGCCTTAGGATGACGTATTAAGTATCGCCGATGAACGACACCAACCCTGCATCCGGCCCGGCCGCCTCCTACCGCGTGCTCGCGCGCAAATACCGGCCTTCGACTTTCGCCGACTTGATCGGCCAGGAAGCCATGGTGCGCACGATCTCAAACGCTTTCGAAACCGGCCGCATTCCTCAAGCCTGGATCCTCACCGGCGTGCGTGGCGTCGGCAAGACCACGACGGCGCGCATATTGGCGCGCGCGCTCAATTATGAACTGCCGGACGGGTCGGTCACTGGACCGACGATTCACATGCCGGTTCTCGGGGTCCATTGCCAGGCGATCGTGGAAAGCCGGCATCTCGACGTTATCGAGATGGACGCCGCCTCCCATAACAGCGTCGAGGACGTACGCACGATCAACGAAGCGATCCGCTACGCGCCGGTCTCGGCGCGATACAAGGTTTACATTCTCGATGAAGTGCACATGCTTTCGGGCTCGGCATTCAACGCTCTTTTGAAAACGCTCGAGGAGCCGCCGCCGCACGCCAAGTTTGTGTTTGCAACGACCGAAATCCGCAAAGTCCCGATTACCGTTCTGTCGCGCTGCCAACGCTTCGATTTGCGCCGGCTCGATGCAGCGCTTTTGGTCAAGCATTTGCAGAACATCGCGGAGCAAGAAACGATTAAAGCCGAGCCCACGGCATTGGCGCTGATCGCGCGCGTCGCCGAAGGCTCGGTGCGCGACGCGCTGTCCCTGCTCGATCAGGCCATCGCCCACGCCGCCGGCCCGGTGCGCGCCGAGGACGTGCGGCAGATGCTCGGGCTCGCCGATCGCGCCCGGATCATCGATTTGTTCGGCGCGCTGATGGGCGCCGAACTTCCGAGCGCCTTAACCGAGTTGCGCGACCAATACGACAAGGGCGCCGATCCGGCGACGGTGCTCGGCGATCTTGCCGAATTCACCCATTTCGTCACTCGCGTGAAGGCCGCGCCGACCTTGGCGGAGGACCTTTCGCTCACCGAGCAGGAACGAACCCGCGGCCGCGATTTTGCCGCCAAACTTTCGATGCGGGTTTTGGCGCGCACTTGGCAAATGCTGCTTAAGGGCATCGAAGAGGTGCAAGAGGCGGGGCGGCCGCTCGCCGCCGCAGAGATGGTCCTGGTGCGCATTGCCTACGCCGCCGATTTGCCGACACCCGATGAAGCGATTCGATTGCTGGCGGATTCGTCGGGCGGGAACGGCGCGGGATCGACTGTTGCGGCTCAAGCACCGGCGCGTCCGGAACCGCAACTTCGCAGCGAAGGTTCGCGCGGCGCAATGCGCGCGGCGCTCGCGCCGGCCAAAGTGCCAATCCAAGTCCCTGGCGAAGTGCCGGCGGCCGATGTCGACGCGACTCCAAGCCACCAGAGCACGGCAGTAGCGAGCTTTACAGCGCTAGTGGCGCTCGCCGGAGAAAAGCGCGACCTGGCGATTAAAAGCTCGCTCGAGCGCAACGTTCGGCTGGTGCGTTTCGAGGACGGCCGGATCGAAATCGCGCTGGAAGAGAATGCGCCAAAAAGCCTCGTCGGCGAACTCTCGAAGAAGCTTGCCGACTGGACCGGCAGACGTTGGATGGTGATCGTTTCCAGCGAGCCGGGCATGCCGAGCATCTATGCCCAGGAACAGGCGCGAAAAGACGAATTGAAAGACGGCGTCCGCGACGATCCGCTGGTACAAGCCGTCTTGGCGCGTTTTCCGGGCGCGGAGATCGTCGGCGTGCGCGCACCGGCCGAGCTCGAGGAGCCCCCGATCGAGCCGGCTACCGACCCCGGCGCGGCCGACGACGAATTGTGATTGTGAAGGAGCACCATGGCGGATTTTCTCGGCCTCATGAAGCAGGCCGCCGAGTTCAAGTCGAAAATGGAAGCGATGCAGGCCGAGCTCGATCAGGTCGAGGTCGAAGGCACGGCAGGCGGCGGATTGGTTTCGGTGAAGCTTTCCGGCAAAGGCGAGCTCAGGTCGGCGCAGGTCGATGATTCGCTGCTGAAGCCGGACCAGAAGCAGATTCTTCAGGATCTTATCGTCGCCGGACACGCTGACGCCCGCCGCAAGCTAGAGACGCTGCTCGCCGAGCGCATGCAATCCCTCACCGGAGGATTGTCGCTGCCGCCGGGATTGAAGCTGTTCTGACATTATGCCCGCCGCCGCCGGTCCGGAGATCGAACGCCTCATTCAACTGCTCGCCCGCTTGCCCGGGCTGGGACCGCGCTCGGCCCGCCGGGCGGCGCTGTTCCTGATCAAGAAACGCGAACTGGTCATGGCGCCGCTGGCTGCAGCTCTCCAAGCCGCAATGGAAAAAATTGAGGTGTGCAAAATCTGCGGCAACATCGACACGCAGAATCCGTGCACCGTTTGCATCGATCCTCGACGCGACGCGTCCGCAATCGTCGTCGTCGCCGACGTCGCCGACCTTTGGGCCCTTGAGCGCGCTCACGCCATCCATGCGCGCTATCACGTCCTCGGCGGAACTTTATCGCCGCTCGATGGCATCGGACCCGAAGACCTGTCGATCGACGCGCTGGTTACGCGCGCTCATGAGCCGGCGGTCGGCGAGATCATTCTTGCGCTGAACGCTACGGTCGACGGCCAGAGCACAGCTCATTACATCACCGATCTCCTTCACGAGGCCAACGTTAAGGTCACGCGCCTGGCCCATGGAGTGCCGGTCGGCGGCGAACTCGACTATCTTGACGAGGGAACCCTGGCCGCGGCGATCCGCAGCCGCACGCCTTTTTAAAGTAACCCGCGCACTGCCCGTAATTTAGCCATGGCATTGCTCGCTGGACGGACAAAGACCGCCGCCGCAGCGCAATCCGGCAATTTGGCGCCCCTTTAGCGGCGCGAGTTTTGGTTCGCGGACAATTTAGTTCGAGCTGGCGACTTGGCCCGGCGCTTGCATAGACATTAGTGCGATCTCGGTCTCACAACTCGTGTTGAATGAGATTGCTTGGAGCCCCGGCGATCCCGGCACCGGGGCTCCATCCTTTTTGGGGGCCCGTTATGCGCAGGCCTGGGGCCGCGCATGACGGGCCTGCCCCAAGCCCCCATTGCTTTCCTTTTGCCCATCGCACATGGAAGCGATGCTTGCGGCCCGCTCGCCGCCGCGAGTGTCGAATAACGCAGTCCCCCATGAGCGACGACATCTCCTACAACAAGACCTTCGATCTTGTGCCCGGCCACGCCGCAGAAGTCGCGCCGGGCGTGCGCGCCATCGTTGCCAACAATCCCGGTCCGTTCACCTTCAAGGGCACGGTGAGCTACATCGTCGGCCGCGATAAGGTCGCTATCCTCGATCCCGGTCCGGA
>DATNNI010000289.1:0-4310 GCA_035601915.1 Xanthobacteraceae bacterium | reverse complement strand
GCACCAATCCAGCCGCTGGCGAACTCCACTTCTTTCGCGTTCTTGCCGTCCGGATCTGCGGTGATGCGCATCAACCGGCCGCCCTGGAACTGGTGTCGATTCCAGGAACCGTGCTCGGCAAGGATAATGTTGTTCTTGTAGTCGGCGGGAAACTGATCGCCCGTATAGAACTTCATTCCCAGCGGCGCCATGTGCGCGCCGAGCTTGAGCGCCGGAGGCGAAAACTCCGAACACTTGTGGCCCATCGCCAACTTCGGATCCGGAATGTCACCTTGATGACAGTACGGATAGCCAAAATGTTCGCCGATCTTGGTGATGTGGTTGAGCTTGTCGCTCGGCAAGTCGTCGCCGAGCCAGTCGCGCGCATTCTCGCTGAACCAGTAATCGCCGGTACGCGGGTCGACGTCGCCACCGACGCTGTTGCGAACTCCGAGCGCCACCGTTTCAGCAAGACCGTTGGCCGGGTTGACGTGCCTGATCTGCGACGTCGACGTCGGCGGCAGGCACTCGTTGCAGGGCGGCCCGAACGGGATGTAGAGCCAGCCGTTCTTGTCGAAGGCGAGGTATTTCCAGCCATGCGGTATATAGGCCGGCATATCGTCGTAGACGACCTCGCCCTTGGGCATGCTGCCGAGGTTGGTTTCTGCATCGGCGTATTTGTACAGCTTGTTGATGTCGGCGACGTAGAGCGCTCCATCGCGGAAGGCAACGCCGGTCGGTACCGTCAGTCCTTCGATGACGGGTTTAACCGTCCGCTTGCCGCCTTCATCGGTGACGGCGAAGACCTTGCCGACGCCGAACCATGAGCCGACAAACAACGTGCCCTTGTCGCCCAAGGCCATCTGTCGCGCGGCCGGTACCCGCGCCCACAATTCAATCTTGAAGCCGGGCGGTAACTTGATCTGCTTAAGCGAGGCGTCGACCTCGGCGTCGGTGAATCCCGTGGGCGGCGGCAGCGTGTTGAGCACATGCGTGCCCTTCTGCTCCTTGGTCTCATCGCCCATGAACCAATCATCCGGCGGATGGGTCCAAAACTCTTTTTTGCTGGAGTCGTAGGATTTGAGATCGTCGGCGCGCGCCGCGGATGCGGACAGCAAACCGGCAACGGCAATCGCGGCGGTGCCTGCGACAAGGCTCGCCAGGGCAAGTTTCAAGTTAGCTTTCAGGCTCATTTTAGTTCTCCTCCCGTGATCGATTTACGTTTTTTTCGCTCTGGTCCGGACCAGGCATGAGTCCGCGTGCAACCGCACACGCTGACCGTTTGCAAGCTTTTAAGATGGCATGCGGAGTTTCCCCGCTCAGCCCGGTTAGAAGTTGCTTCGACTCGCCGGGAGAGCACCCCCCGGTTTTGTCCCGTTTTTCTATTTTTTGTAAGTCGGGACGCGCTAAACCCGGCGATCAAGTCCGCTTTGAGCGTACGTTACTATCGGAGCGTGTCAAGCGAAGGTTGTGCCGTCTGCGGTCGCACCGCTGACGCCGAAACAAACGGCGGCTTAGCCGTGGGGGCGTGGATTTGCGCTGCCCGCCGCGTCTCTATCTGGTGCGGCCGAGAGGACTCGAACCTCCACGGGTTGCCCCGCTAGCACCTCAAGCTAGTGCGTCTACCAATTCCGCCACGGCCGCATGTGGGGTGAGAAACAGCCGAACGCAGAGTTCGGCGGCGCCGATGTAACAGTTAGGCCGGATGCCGACAAGGGCGGCAAACGCATATATGCGGCAGGATCGGTCCGCGCGCCCGCCGCCGCTAAGTCCTTGTTATTGCGGCGGCCGCGGTGTGCTAACGGTTCCTCATGAGTGGGTTCGAAGTGACGAAAATGCGCGGCGAAGTGCAGATCGGACTGCTCCCGGTTCCCGGCACGCCGCCGGTCGAATGGCTGCAAAGCCCCGACCCGGTCGATTACGAGAGCGCACTTTCCGTCATGACCGAACGTGCAGCGGCGATTGCACGCGGAGAAGCGCGCGAATTCGTCTGGCTGCTCGAGCATCCTCCGCTCTACACCGCCGGCACCTCGTCGCGGCCGCACGAGCTGATCGATGCGCGTTTCCCGGTTTACAACACCGGGCGCGGCGGCCAGTTCACTTATCATGGCCCCGGCCAGCGGGTGGCTTATTTGATGCTCGATCTGAAGCGCCGCGCGCCCGACGTGCGCCGCTTCGTCGTCACGGTCGAGGAATGGATGATCCGCACGCTTGGTGCCCTGGGCGTCACCGGCGAACGGAGGGACGACCGCATCGGTGTTTGGGTCCGGCGCAGCGGACGAGACCGCGACGCCGAAGACAAAATCGCCGCGATCGGGGTGCGCGTCCGGCAATGGGTCACGCTGCATGGCGTTGCGCTCAACATCACGCCCGACTTGTCGCATTTCTCCGGCATCGTACCCTGCGGGATTTCCGATCCGCGCTACGGAATAACCTCGCTTGCTGCGCTTGGCGTTACGGCATCGATAACGGACATTGACGAGATCTTGCGCCGCGAATTCGAGCCGCTGTTTGGCGGCAGCATTGAAGCTCAGCCGCTTGCCAGCACCGAGAACAACTCGCCCGATCGGCGTAATTCCAAATCGCGCTCGCCGGCCTCGGTCTGATCGACGGCCGCGATCTTTGCTCCGGGCGGACCGTCATGACAACTTTCGACCATTGTCAGAACCGCTTCTTCGGAACCTGCGAGTACAGCCTCCACCGAACCGTCGCGGCGGTTGCGCACCCAGCCTTCAACGCCGAGCTCGAGCGCGGTGATCTCCGCCCAGGCGCGGAAGCCGACGCCCTGGACTCGGCCGCGGACGATCACGCGACAGATCATCTCCATCGAAACGCCTTACCATAAGCCGGCAACGTGCCGCTCGTCCGTTCCGGCAAAAAGCCTCGCAACATATCAATGTAGAGTTGCGGCAGACGCCATTCCAGCGCCGCCGTAATCAAAAGCTCCATGTACCCGCTTTTGGCACGGCCCAAGGGACACGGCCGCGCCAGATAGATCAGCGCCCGTTTTTGCCGGCCGGCATGCCGCACGGGGACCGTTTCAGTGCGGTAAAGGCCGCCGGCAGTGTTCTCCCAAGCCGCAAGCGTGACGAGATCGCGCGGCGCGAGCCGCCAAAGAACGCCATAAACGCGCTCGCTCCGGCGCGGTGCGACCGAAGCGTAGCCATCCGCCGTGATCAGGAAGCGATAGTTTGCCAGTGTTGCTACGCCTATCGGCTTTGCGAACGGCGCGTGCTTGCGCATCACCGCACAGCTCATATTCGAACCATAGGCAAAGTGCAGGCTCATGCCGCTCGCGCTTCGCGGCTTGGTCGCGACGCCGCCCAGGCCGTCATTGCGAGCGCCAGCACGATGGGTATGAATTCGACCGCGAGCAGGAGCGCCACCACTGCCGACGCGGAATCATAATGCGCCGAGCTGAGCAAAAGCGCGATAACCGATACGAGGAGGATCAGTTCAAGGCCGCTTGCCGCCTTGGCGTCGCCGGTTTGCCCCGAAATCGCACTGGCGAATGATGCCTCCACGATCACGAGCAAGACCACGGACAGCGCATAGAGGACAGCAACGCCCGCAGCGAGACCCGAACCAACGCCGGCATCACGCAGCCTTTTGCTGTGCAGTGCGAACCAAAGCCAGATCAGCACGGCTTGGATTGCGGCAAACGGCCAAGGCCCGGCGGTCGCGATAACGCCCGGTGCCGTCAGCACATGGGAGACGGCGCCGACGGCGTAGACGAGGATCGCCGCCGCCAGGAAAGCCGTGGGCCGCAAAATCCCGCTCAGCGAAAGAAGAAACGACAAGCCTTGCCTCGATGATATCGCCGGCGCCGCTTATGGGTGCAGTGCGAGGGCGGCAGGTCAGGCAAACTCCATAATGATGGCATCAACCGCGACGCTGTCGCCCGGTTTAACCGGAATTTTTTTGATGATGCCGTCGCGTTCAGCGCGCAGAATATTTTCCATTTTCATTGCCTCGACAACGGCCAAAGTCTCGCCGGCTTTGACTTCCTGCCCCTCGGCAACCGCGATCGAAACGACAAGACCGGGCATTGGGCAGCGGACGGACTTCTCGCTGCCTGAAAGTTTTTTGGCCGGCATCAGGCGCGCGTAATTTGCCTCACGCTCGGTGTAGACGAAGGCTTTCACCTCGAAGCCGCGATAAGCAAGCTCGAAGCCATTCGGGACCGTGCGGACGTGGACGGCGACCAAAGCCCCATCGACGGTGCCCTCCCATACCGGCACGCCGGGCATCCAATTCGAGGAAAGAACGTGGCGGTTGCCGTCGTCGAAGAGGACCGTGATGGCGTTGCCGTCATGCGCGACATCGGCTTG
>DATNNI010000288.1:0-2838 GCA_035601915.1 Xanthobacteraceae bacterium | reverse complement strand
GCGTGATCGGTTTGTTCGTCGATCTGATGAAGTAACTGGCCAATCGAAGTTGCTTCCAGTGGCTCGCCTTGGGCTTAGCCGATTTTCGGCAGCGGCTTTTTAAAAACCAAGGCGAGCCATTGCAGTCCGGTGACGATTTGCGTCAGCGCCGTGAGCCACAAGTGCAAAGTGGCGAACACAACTCCGCCGATGACCAGCGCCAAGCCGGTCGGAATGCAAGTCAAGAGCGGCGGCCGCACCGGGTGGCGCAGCATCGGGATGAGCGTGAAACAAAAAAAGACATTGCCGGCCGCCAGCACCAAATCCTGCCAGCGCTCGTAGTCGAAGAGCAATTGCAACTCTCCATCTGTAAACATTTTCGTCCTCCCGGCACGGACTGGCGCAGTGAGCCGACCTCGCCGCTGCGCGACGGCAAACGCAAAGGCGGCGCCCTTCGGCCAAGAGCATACAGCAGCGTGACGGGGAAAATCAGCGACAAAGCTTGATAGGCCTTGTCCGGGTTTTTGCCGACCGATGCGATGCCTTGACGTAACAGCACGGTGTCGTCACCAATAAGCCCGCGGATTTGGCGAAACTGCCACGGGAGTTCCGGCCACTGTCTAGCCGCGCGAGCAGAGTTCATGCGCGCTCGGTGGTAAACGGCAAAAAGAAAGGCCCGATAGATGGACGCTCCCGTCGAGCATCGCCCGGCGGTGGAGGATGGCGGTGAGGCGCCCTCGGCGTCGCTCCTGCTCATCGTTTACGTCGTCGCCTTCATAACGGGCGCGATTGTGATGAGCTTCGAGATGCTGGGATCGCGCTACCTCGGCCCGTTTTTCGGCAGCGGCATCTTCACCTGGGCCTCGCTGATCTCCACGGTTCTGGCCGCCTTGTGCGTCGGCTACTTTCTCGGCGGCGCGATCGCCGACCGTCATCCCTCGGTCATCGTTCTCGCCGGGATCGTCGCCGTCGGTTCCATCTATTTGGTGGTGTTGCCTACATTCGCCCAGCCGGTGCTGCAATTCTTCGTCTGGAGCATCGACGATATCAAACTCGGCAGCCTGCTCTCGGCGCTCGCGATCATGTTCTTTCCGGTCGCGCTGCTCGGCACCTATTCGCCATTCGCCATCCGCCTTCTGCTGCCTTCGCGGGCGAATTCTGGCCTCGTTTCCGGCACCGTCTACGGCGTCTCCACCGCCGGCAGCATCCTCGGCACGCTCGGGACGACGTTTTATCTGATCCCGCTCATCGGCTCGCGCGCGATCACCTTCACATTGGGGATTTCCGGATTGGTCGCCAGCGCGCTGCTGCTCGCCGGCAGTCGCGCCGGAGGGCGAGCGCGGCTCGGCGGACTTGTCGTTTTGGTTGCGACGAGCCTGCTGTCCATGCCGGCATCCCCGCTATCGGCCGAAGAATTGTTCGACGCGCAAATCCGCGCCGATCTGCTCAAGCACAAGGACGGGCTGATCGCGCACGTGGAGACCGCCTACAACGACATTTTCGTCGGCAAGGTGCAGACCCTGCTGAAGATGAGCTTCCAGTGGAAGGGCTGGTATTTCTATGAATCCGCGGTGAACCTCGCGGACGGCGACGACCTGCCAATGCTTTATGCCCGCGTGGTCGGTCTCGCGGCCATCTATCCGCAGGACGTCAAGCGCGTGCTGGTGCTCGGCCTCGGCGGCGGCGCCGTTCCGCTCTATCTCGCCCACTTCCTGCCCGATGCGACGGTCGACAGCGTCGAGGTCGACCCCGGCGTGATCGAGGCCGCGAAGAAATATTTCGGGCTGCGCGAAACCGAGCGGTTTCACCTTATCGAGGGCGATGGCCGCCTTTACTTGAATCGCCACAGTGAAAAGTACGACATCATCGTGCTCGATGCCTTCAGCGGCAGCTACATCCCTTTTCACATGATGACGAAGGAGTTTTACCAGCTGGTGCGAGAGCATCTGGCGCCACACGGCGTGGTGGCGATCAACATTCTGCCTTCGGTCAAGCTCTACGACAGCAACGTGCGCACGTTGAAGCTGGTGTTCGACAATCTCGATTTCTTCGATTCGGGCAATCCGACCGTGGAGGAAACGAATGTGATCGTTTTCGGACGCTTGGATGCGGCCAGCGAGGAACAACAGCGTCAGCAGGCCGCCGCCGCGCAACAGCACTACAAGTTCCACTTCGATCTTGCGCAACTCATCGCGGCGCGGCGCATCGCCACGCCGAAAGCGGCGAATGGCGAGGTCTTCACCGACGACTTTGCTCCGGTTAACGTCTACGACGCGCTCAGCCGCCGCTATCGGCGGCAGCAATGAGCCCTAAGCCTCGGTGGATATTTTATCCGGCGTAAAGTACCGTAAGAAACGTCAGCGCGTCGGCACCGGCTTCTCGCCGCGATAATCGTAAAAACCGCGCTGCGTCTTACGGCCAAGCCAGCCGGCCTCGACGTATTTCACCAGCAGCGGGCATGGCCGGTATTTCGAGTCCGCCAAGCCTTCGTGCAGGACTTGCATCACTGAGAGACAGGTGTCGAGGCCGATAAAGTCGGCAAGCTCCAGCGGTCCCATCGGATGGTGCGCGCCGAGCCGCATCGCGGTGTCGATCGCCTCGACATTACCCACGCCCTCATAGAGCGTGTAGATCGCCTCGTTGATCATCGGCAATAGGATGCGGTTGACGATGAAGGCGGGAAAATCCTCCGATACCGCAATCCGCTTGTGGAGCTTGGCAACGAACTGCTTGGCGCTTTCGAATGTCGCGTCGTCGGTGGCGATGCCGCGGATGATCTCGACCAGCTCCATGAGCGGCACCGGATTCATGAAATGAATACCGATGAACCGTTCCGGCCGGTCGGTCGCGGCGGCGAGC
>DATNNI010000287.1:0-2547 GCA_035601915.1 Xanthobacteraceae bacterium | reverse complement strand
CAGATAGCGGTCGACCTTCTCCAAGACAGGGTCGAGGATCAGTGCCTCGCCGCCGCGCCTGCTGGCGAGCAAATAAGAGTAGGTACCGGACGCCTGGTCGAAAAGCTGACGGAAAATCATGGCGGTTCTCCGCTGAGGCTGCCGCGCGCTTTCCTTGTACACCATTGAAGCAGCCGCGGCACGATCTGGAAATATATAGTACCCGACGTTCCCCGGCCGCGAGCCGAGGCAGTCTACGCGTTAGTGCGTGATCGCGGCCCGCTGGCGATAGCCCTTGCCGTCGCGGATGAAAACTTCGGCGACCTGCGGATGCCGCACCGGCTCGCCGCTTTCGTCTGGCAAAAGGTTCTGCTCGGAGACGTAGGCGACGTATTCGGTCTGATCGTTCTCAGCAAATAAATGGTAGAACGGCTGGTCCTTGTGCGGACGGATCTCCGCCGGGATCGACTCGTACCATTCGTCGGTATTGTCGAAGACCGGATCGATATCGAAGATGACGCCGCGAAACGGAAACAGGCGGTGCCTGACCACCTGGCCGATCTGAAATTTGGCGATCCGAAACTTATTCATGGCGATAGTGAGACAACACAATTATGGCGCACGGCGGGCGATTGAAAGAGCGCTCGTTAAACGCCACCCGATCACTCAATGGCACGAATTATCGGCGCTTTACAGCCCATAGCGGGTGGCCATTTCCGGGTCTTTGGCCGCGACCAGCCGGGCGAGATCGACCAGCACTTTGGCCTGTTTCCAGGTTGCATCGTCCTGCATCTTGCCGTCGATCAAGATGGCGCCGCTGCCGTCCGGAATGGCGGCAATGATCTTTTGCGCAAAGGCCACTTCTGCCGGATCGGGGGAAAACACCCGCTTGGCGACGGCAACCTGGCTCGGATGCAGCGTCCAGGCGCCGACACACCCCATGAGGAAGCTGTTGCGGAACTGCGCCTCGCACGCCGCGGCATCGGCGAAATCGCCAAATGGACCGTAGAACGGCTTTATTCCCGCCGCCGCGCAAGCGTCCACCATTTTTGCAATGGTGTAGTGCCAGAGGTCTTGCTGATAAGAGGCGCGTCCTTCCTTGGCCAACGGGTCCGTAGCGTCAGCCAAGATCCGATAGTCGGGATGGCCGCCGCCGACGCGCGTCGTCTTCATGGCGCGCGAGGCGGCGAGATCGGCGGGGCCGAGACTGATGCCGTGCATGCGCGGCGACGCCGCGGCGATCGCCTCGACGTTATTGACGCCCTCCGCCGTTTCCAGAATGGCGTGAATAAGAATCGGTTTTTTCAACGAATGTTTGGCTTCGAGCTGGGCGAGCAATTGATCGAGATAGTGGATGTCCCACGCGCCCTCGACCTTCGGCAACATCATGACATCGAGCTTGTCGCCGACAGCGGCTACGATTTCGCGGATGTCGTCGAGCACCCAGGGCGAGTTGAGCGCGTTGATCCGGGTCCATAGTCCGGTCGCGCCGAAGTCTGATGCGTTCGCCAAGGCAATGAAGCCTCGTCGCGCCGCCTCCTTGGCGTCGGCGGGAATAGCATCCTCCAGATTGCCCAGGACGACGTCGACCTCGCGGATCAAGTCCGGCACTTTGGCGCGTAGCTTCTCGATGTGCGGCGGCACGAAATGGATCATGCGCTCGAGCTTGACCGGCAAATCGCGCAACGGGGGAGGCGCCCCGATCGCCAGCGGTTTGAAAAAGTTGCGCGGCAGCTTCATGCGGCAATTCCTAACTTCAACGAACACGTTAGGATGGGCGGCACGCCATCGCCAAGCCGATTTTCGCAGCACTCACGCTGTAAAATGCAGCTCATAGGGGTTCGCCGCGCATCAGGCGCGGTTGCGCTGCGCGCGGCGCGACGCCCTCGCGCATCAGCGCGCGGCGCAGCGATCCGATGCGGTCGACCAGAAACAGCGAAAGACCGCGTACGCTTTGCACCGGCAGAAAGTCCGTAAGCAGGCTGCGGTTAAGCACGTCGACCGCAATTCGCCGGCTGGTCGCATCGGCCCGGCGCGCTTCATTGTAGCGATCGAGAACGGCCGTTGCGCCAGGATCAGCACCTTGCCGCCGGGCGTCGGCGACAATTTCAGCCAAGGTTGCGGCATCGCGCAATCCGAGATTAAGTCCTTGCGCGCCGATCGGCGGCACGACATGGGCGGCCTCGCCGGCGAGCGCAATGCGCGCGCGCGCGAATGAATGCGCGGTTTCGGTCGCCAGCGGAAATATCCCGCGGCCCGGCTCGGCGCGCATTTTTCCGAGCAGCGAATGGGCGCGCCGCTCAATCTCCGTCGATAACTCTTCGTCGGTCATCTTCGAGAGCGCGTCGGCATCTGCCGGACTTAGCACGCAGACAACGCTCGAGCGTCCGCCCGGCAGCGGCACAAGCGTCAACGGTCCGTGTTCGGTGTGAAACTCGGTGGCGCCGCTGCGGTGCGGCCGGTCATGCGCAAGGTTGAGCGTGAGCGCCGTCTGCGGATACGCGTGGCGATTGGTGCCGATGCCGGCCGCGGCGCGGCAGAGCGAGCGCGCGCCATCGGCGCCGATCG
>DATNNI010000286.1:0-15697 GCA_035601915.1 Xanthobacteraceae bacterium | reverse complement strand
CTTATCTGTTGCTCCAGATCGGGAGGCAATTACCGCGCCCGAACTGGGGGCTGGTCGTGCTATTCGGCATTGCCTGCGGCTGCGCCGTCGGTCTACGCGTGCTCGGGTATTTTCTTATCAGCTACGCGGCGCTGACGGTTGTATTGCGCATGCTGGCTGCGGCTGGTTCTTGGAGCGAATTTCTGAACAAATGGCGCGGGGCTTTTGTCTTCGCCGCGCGCTCCGCGCTGCCGTTCGCCGCGGCATTCGTCATCGCTTATTTGATCATGATCGTGGTGTGGCCGTGGGCGCATAGGGCTCCGCTCAATCCGTTGCGCGGCTTTTCGGCCTTTGTCGATTTCCACTATCCGATACAGACGACGTTGTTCGGTCATGTCTATCGCATGGCCGACGTTCCGCGCTGGTATGTTCCGACTTACATCGGCATCAAGCTTACGCTTTGGCTGCTCGTGGGAGCCGTTGCGGCGCTCGCCTTTGTGCTGCGACCCCCGGCGCGCGCAGATGCAGCGAGCGGTGCGTGGCGGCAGGAAACGCTGCTCATTGCATTCACCGCACTTTTCCCGCTGGTCTGCGAGGTGGCCGTTGCCGGGCCGGCTTTCTCCGGGCTGCGGCACTTTCTGTTTACCGTGCCGCCGATCGCGGTACTGGCCGGTATCGGATTGAACGGTGTGCTCACCCGCCTTGCGACGTGGCATCGCGCAGCCGCTGTCGCAGGCTTGGCCGCGATCGTCCTGGGATTAGGCTGGGACGCGGCGACGCTCTACCGGCTGCACCCGGATGAATATCTGTTCTTCAATCCCCTGGTCGGCGGTCTGGAAGGCGCCTCGCGGCGCTACGACACCGATTATTGGGTCAACATCATGCCGGAGGCGGTCGACGACCTCGAACGTTATCTCGATCGGACCGAAGGCACAGCCGGCGTTGCTCGCCCGCGGCGGCATTACATGGTGGTGGTCTGCGGCGAGCGGTTGCCGTTCGAGAAAGAGGCCGATGCAAGGCTTGAATGGACGCCGGACGCCAACCGCGGCGACTTTTTCATCGCGCCGACGAATATGAATTGCGATCGGGCGCTAGACGGGCGTGTCATCGCCACTATCGAGCGGCTTGGCGTCGTGATTGGCGTCGTCAAGGATCGCCGCGCGCTGATTCGGCGAAACGTCGCCGGCATCAGTCGTCCGAACGTCATACCCTAACCGGCGCCCGCCGGCTCGCTGCCGCCGCGCTAAGCGCGCGCCACGAGCGGGACGTAAGTTTCAAGCTCGCTCGCGGGTAAAGTCACGACCTGTCCGGTCTCGGCCGAGCGATAGAGCGCCATCAGCATTTCGACCACGGCCACACCGTCTTCGAAGGTTTCGAGCGGTTGCCGGCGATGGCGAAACGCGTCGACCATGTGGCGATCTTCGCCGACATAGCCGTAAACGTCGGCCTCATTTTCGACCACCGGCATCAGGCCTTGCTCGGCGTTTTGCTTTTCGACCAAATCTTCGCCTTGGCCGCCGGCGACCTCGCGCGACAAAAATACTTTCAGGCCGGTATTGAGCGAGGAAAACTCCATGGAATATTCCGGCCCCAGAAGCTCGATCAGGATCCGCAAGCCCGGACCAACATAGGCCCATGAATTGGTCGCTTCGACCATGACCTCGTGCCCTTCGCCGGTGCGAAAGGTCAGCGCGCCGCGGGCAAAATCCTCGGCCGGCCGTTTGGCGTAGTCCACCTCGGGCCCCATCATTTTTTTCAGCCGCGTCACATATTCCGGCCGCGTCCATTTCAGATTGCCGACGCTGGCGCTGGCGCTGACGAGCTTAAGATCGCTACGCGGCGCGCCGGGTTTGCTCAGCAGAAATCGTCCGACTTCGACGCTGTGACAGGTCATGTCGGACAGAACGCCGCCGCCCTGGCGTTGCGCTTGCCAGAACCACGGCATGTGCGGGCCGCTATGCTCTTCGGCGGCGCGCGCCAGATACGGCCGGCCGCAAATCGGCACCGCGCGCCGCCAGACGATGTCTTTGCCACGCTGCACGGCGCTCGAGAATACCTGGTTTTCCAGATAGCCGTGTAAGAGCGAAGCGTCGGTCACCAGTCGCAGCATCTCGCGGGCTTCGGCAAGCGTACGCCCGAGCGGCTTCTCGCACGCGACGCCGATGAGTTTGGTCCAGCCGGAGCGTACCAGCCGATGAATCTCGCGCATGGTATCGAGCCGGGCGAAATTCGGCACCCCGATCCACACCGCGTCGATGTCGCCGGAGATCAGCATTGCTTCGAGCGAAGGAAAAGGCCGGCACGGGCCGAGCTCGAGCGCATTTGCTTTAGCCGCGAGCGCCTCGCGGTGGGCCGCGGTCGGACTGTAAATCCCCGTGACCGCGACGTGGCGCACGGCGACCAGGGCCTGGAGGTGAAAGTTGGCAATGAAGCCGGAACCAATGAGGCCGATCCGGAGCGTGTCGACCGGTGCGTAGCCATTCATGAAAACGTCCCCCCTCGGAATTCGCTGCGCCATTCCGGCGTCAGGTCGTCATCGGGCGCGATGATGCAGTATCAATATCCCGCCGCCAACGCCCCACGCGTTCGCGGATCGGCTGCTCCGATAAAACCTGCCGACGTGACCAGGATCGAATTGGCCGAAGTCGGCGTCTGAAGAACGACAACATCATCGCCGCGCGCTTGCAGGGCGGCGATCAGCTCTTGCGGGAGCGCCGACTCTACGAAAACGCAATCGGGCATCCATTGATTATGCACGCGCGGCGCCGAAACGGCACTCGCGATATCCATCTTGCGATCGATCACATCGATCAGGATCTGGAGGACGGTGTTGATGATCCGACTCCCACCCGGCGACCCGGTGACCAGCCAGGGTTTCCCGTCCTTAAGCACGATAGTTGGCGTCATCGATGACAGGGGCCGCTTGCCCGGCCCAGGCGCGTTTGCGTCGTAGCCAACTAGCCCGTAGGCATTCGGCGCGTCGGCCTTGGCGGCAAAATCATCGAGCTCATTGTTGAGGAGGACGCCGGTGCCGGCGGCGACGAGGCCAACGCCATAACTGAAATTGATCGTGTAGGTGTTGGAGACGGCGTTGCCGAAGCGATCGATGACGGAAAAATGCGTGGTGTTATGGCCTTCAGGAGCCGCCTCGGCGCCGGGGTGAATTTCTGAAGCCGGCGTCGCCCGCTCCGGATTGATGGTGGCGCGCCAGTCGGCGGCGTATTTCTTTGAGATCAGGCGCGCCACCGGAACCTTCACGACATCGGGATCGCCGAGGAACCAGGCGCGGTCGGCGTAAGCGCGCTTCATCGCCTCGACTATCAGAAAGAGTTGCTGTGCCTCGTCCGTTTTCGCCAAATTGTAGCCTTCGAGGATGTTGAGCATTTCAATCAGCGCGATGCCGCCGGATGACGGCGGCGGCATCGAGACAACGTCATAGCCGCGATAGCTGCCGCGCACCGGCGCGCGTTCGGTCGCGCGGTAGCTTTTCAAATCGTCCACCGTCATCACGCCCCCGGCGGCACGCACCGCGGCAGAAAGCTTTTCCGCTACCGGCCCTTCGTAGAATGCCCGCGGTCCCTTTTTTGCAATGGTCTGCAGCGTTGCCGCGAGGTCGGCCTGCAGCAGCGTGTCGCCCGGCGCCAGCGTCGATCCGTCCGCCTTCAAAAAGATCTGTGCCGAGGAAGCCCAGCGCGCCAAACGCGGACCGTCTTTCGGCAGCGAATCGGCAGTGTCGTCGGCGACGGGAAAGCCGTCGCGCGCGAGTGCGATTGCAGGTTCGATCAAATCGGCGAGCGTAAAGCGGCCGGAGCCGTATTTTTGCTCGGCGAGCGCAAGGCCTGCGACCGTGCCCGGCACGCCAATCGCTAGCGCTGAATCACGCGACTTTTGCGGGTCGGCGTTGCCCTGCGCGTCGAGAAACGACGTTCTGTTGATCGCGGCCGGCGCGGTCTCGCGATAGTCGATGGCCATATCATCGCCGTTGGCGCGATGAATGATCATAAAGCCGCCGCCGCCGATATTGCCGGCGCGCGGATAGGTCACCGCCATGGTGAAGCCAACAGCAACGGCGGCGTCGACGGCGTTGCCGCCCTTTCGCAATATTTCGGCGCCAACGCGCGCCGCGATCGCTTCCTGGGCCACGACCATGCCGTTCGCGGCAGTGACGGCTTGCGCGCGAGCTAGTGCCGGATCGGCGCGAGACGCGCTCGGCCCGGACAACAACAGCGCCAGAGCGCCGATCAGCGCCGACGAAGCCGCTCTGGAAGCGAAACGTAGCCCGTCCAGGGATGTCATTGCACCGGCGCGGCCGTCGGCGTGCCCATTTTGCTGATGAGAACGTAGCCTCGCGTCAGGTTATCGTTGACTGCGTCCTTCGTGTTCATGGCATCGAACAGGTCGGACGCTTTGACCCAGACCGGCGGATATTTGTAGCGCGCCACATCGAGGATCAGAAAGCGGTCAGCTTCGGCATCATAGGCCGCGAGCGGCGAAATATGACCGCCGATCTGCTGGCCGATCGCTTTACGCAGGTAGTTCACCAGCACGAAATGATCCTTGGCGCGCAGATAATCTCGCGCGGCGGCGCGGAAGGCGTCGAGGCTCGCGTCGGCGGCGTGATGGATTTCAAGTGCTACCGGATGTAGCGCGAGCAGTTTGCCGAGCTGATCGAGCGTCATTCCCTGTCGCGCCAGCACGGCGCGCGGCAGCACAGCGTCGGTCATGTCGTCGAGCAGATTGTCCTGGGTGAACGTGTGATAGGGCTGATATTCCGGTGTGGTCGGGGCTGGCACGCCTAAAGCGTTGAGCACCATCACTATGCTGGCGACGCCGCAATAAGACTGGGTCTTCTGGGTCACGAAATTGTCTGCGATCGGAAAGTAAGCGGTGAATGAACCGCTTTCGAGAAAGAACTTCTGGCCTTCCTCCGAATTGAGATCGGTCAAATTGGGCGGCAGCGCCAGCGTGTCGGCGTGTGCGAGCGGCGCGACAATGCAGAGCGCGAGCGCGAGCGTCAGAAAAAAGCGAGCATAGCGTCGAGACATCATCGAGCTACTCCTGCAGCAAATTTGCTGCGCGTCAAACATTTTGTGGACCGCTTTCTGGCGCGCGTCATTGCCGGACCGCCTTCACATCGCCGGCGGTGACGGCGTCCGAGTAATTATTGCCGAAATGCGTGCGCGCATAATTGACGACTGCCGCCACCTGATCGTCGGTCATGAAATAGCCAACCGGCGGCATGCCGCGGAGTCCATGGAGCACCACGGTCACCGGAAATCTGGCGGCAGCGAGATTTTGGTTGCCGGCGAGCGCGGGATACGTTCCGGCGCCGGTCGCGCCCTTGCCGTCCGGCATGTGGCAAGCCTGGCAGACATTGGTGTAAAGCGTTTCGCCGCTGGTCTCGCTGAATTGGAAGCCCGAACTGGGTACGCGACCGGGCGGGGCGGATACCGTACTCTGCGCCAGCGCCCCGCCGTCGGCGAAGACGAGCGCTGCAGCGACGATCGCGGCGCTCGTGCACAGCGAAATATGGAATGTTCGTGCTGCGCGCTTCAACGCCATCGCCTCACATCTTGACCACGCGCTCGTGTAGCCGGGTGATGGCGTCGAGCGAGGAGAGGATTGCGCCCTCCTGCCAGGCCGGGAGGTAGGACGCGTGTTCGCCGGCGAGCACGATCCTGCCGTCGATCTGGCAGAGATCGTCGTAGTGTTGCGCCCGCGTCTCGTCCGTCCAATAGCCCGCACAGCCGAGCGTGAACGGCACGCGATGCCAAGCGATAGCAACACCGTTTTCAAATTCATCTTTGTATTGCGGATGAATCCGTGAGCCGAAATCTACTGCGCGCGCGATGCGCTCGGCCGGCGGCAAGGCAGCGAACTCGTAGGCGCTCGCGCCTTCAAAAATGTAGGCTCCGAGCAGCACGCCACGGCCGCCGCGGTTGAGGTCCGAGCTGGGGTAGGCAATCTGCCGGATCGGCAGGTCGGTAAAGCTGATGCCGCCGTAGATCGATTCATCTTCCTCCCAAAAGCGCCGCTTGAATTGCAACCCGATCTTGACCGCCGAAGCGTAGGGCACGGCATCAATCGCTGCTTTCATTCGCGCGCCAACGGTGAGAGGAATTTGGCTCAGGATCGAGAGTGGAATGGTGCAGATGCACCAGTCGGCCTTAGCCGTCTGGATGGCCGCAGGGTCTTTGCTGTCGACGTAGCTAACCGCCACACCGCCGGAGTCCTGGGTGATCTTCACCACTTTGGCGCCGTAGTGAATAAGATCGCCCACCTCGCGGGCGAACGCCTTGCCGATCATGTCCATGCCGCCAACCGGCTGAAACATCGTCGTCTGAAACAAGTGTGCGGCGAAGTTTTGCAGATGTCGCCAAAGCCGCGATTTAAGGATTTCCGACAGCGCTATGGTGTCGCCAGCGACCGGCGCTGCGCTTAAGCCCCCGCCGGGCCCTTTGGCGTAACCGCGATAATCGGCAGTATCGAGATCCGCCTTGTAGGCGTAATTCTGATCGAGCACGCCCCAGGATTTGAGTGCCGCCAGGAGCATTTCGCGGTCTTCGGTCGAGACCGCTTCGTCGAGCTTGCCCTGCGCGATAGCCTTGGCGAGCAATTCCGCGATATTCCCGCGAAAATCTGTCTCGACGTCGCGGATGCGCTGCGGTCTTCCGCCGAACGCGCCCGACGCATGCAGCAGAGCATTGTGATTGAGCTCGACGAACGGCTCGAGCGCAACGTTGAGGCGTTTGCAATAATCGAGCACCGCTCGGTGGTGATAGGGAATCCGCCATGGCCCCGGATTGAAATACTGCCCCTCCGCGAACTCGCAATTCTGCGTAAAACCACCAAGCTCGGTATAGATGTCGCCACCGCGCAGCGTCCAGTTCCGGCCACCGGGGCGGCGATTGTATTCAAGCACTTTCACCTTGTAGCCGGCCTTGCGCAATTCCAGGGCTGCCGTCATACCGGCAAGGCCTGCGCCGAGGATGAGGACAGACGCACCTTTGACGTCGCCTGAAAGCTCAATCGGACCCTTGTAGGCGGAATCGGCAGCGAGCCCGAGGCTGGTCATGGCGTTGTACATTGCCGCGCTACCGGCGATCGTACCGATCAACGCCAGAAGTTCGCGCTTTGTGACGACCGCCGAGCTGCCGTTCCGCATCAGGACCGTGAACTCCCGTGATGACAGCAAGGTAGACACGCCGCCGCGGCGTGGGTAGGGCGAAATCACGATGGATTGTGCGATCCGGCCTGCATTGATTTCACGATGGCCCGGTCCGAACGGCCCTCTCGCGTGTTGCAAGCGCTCTAAGGGGAAACGAGCGAGGCGAGCACCGGCCGCACAGCTCACATGAGCACGACTTCAACTACTCGCAAATATTGGATCGCGGTCGCGTCGGCCGAACAGGTGCGGCGCGGACGCGGCGAAGGATTTATGCAGGTCAACCACGGCAAGGCCGCGCCGCTCAAACGCGTCAAGCCCGGCGATCTGGTGATCCATTATTCGCCGGCGCTTACGCTCGGCGGCCAGGACAAGCTTCAGTCCTTTACCGCTATCGGCACGGTGAAAACGGGGGGAACCCTATCTATTCGCATGGGAGGAGGCTTTAAGCCTTATCGCCGCGATGTCGCTTGGGCCAAAGCCGAGTAGACGCCCATTGGGCCGCTGCTCGAAAAGCTGGCATTCACCGCCGGCAAGCCGAACTGTGGCTACCAATTGCGTTTCGGACTTTTCTCGATCGGCGCCGCTGATTTTCGCTCGATCGCTCAAGCGATGAAAGCGGCGGTCTAGTCGTGCGAGCTTCCTCTAGGCCGCCTGGCTTGCTTGCTCGGTGTGCAGCTCCAATTCGACCGGCACGGGATCGCGCAGAATGTCGAGCACCGGACAATGCGCGTCGACAACTTCCTTCAGTTTGGCGAGGTCGGAAGCGGGCGCGCTGCTTTTGAGATTGACGACGCCGCGGACATTGTTGAAGCCGGCACGGACGCCATCCTTCACTGCAAAAAAGCCGCGCAGATCGAGCGATCCTTCGAGCTTGACGGAGACGCTATCGAGCGGGATGCCGAGCGCGGTCGCATAAGCCCGGTAGGTGATTTCCTGGCATGTAGCGAGCGCTGCCAAGACTAACTCGACCGGGTTCGGACCCGCGTCCGTTCCGCCAAGGCTCGGCGGTTCATCAACGGTCACGGAAAACTGCCGGATTTTCGTTTCGCTTCGCAGTACCTCGACTTGACGCGAGTCGGCGAAAAAGGTCGCGACCGCATGGTCGGGGTTAGCGCGCAGATCGGCCTGGGTCGCAACAATAATATCTTTAAGAGCCATGGCTACTCTCTCTGTGAGCTAGAACAATCGGATTGGTCTTCAAGGCTCATGGTAGCCGTGCTCGGCTGGAAACTCTTTAGTCTTTTGATCGTCAAGAAGAGCAATTTATTTCTTGGCTTGCATCGAAAGCAGCAATCTTATCGCGCGCAAAAAAATCGCGGCCGGAAACGAGCTCCAGTGACGTCGACCCTTTGAGGATGAGTTTCTATTTGGCCAGGCTTACCTGGGCCGCTGCCAGCAGCCGCGCCTGCGCATCAGACCGGAAGCAGCCTGGATTCGATCAGCAATTCTTACTGATGCAATCGGCGTGAGCCGCCTGCGCGATGGTGACGGCGTCGATAACCGTGCCGGCGGCAAGCGCGAAGGCGAGGGTGGCAATGACCAAGAGCTTGCTCATGACCGTGACTCCATTCGTTGGAATGAGCATATTGCAACGTGGCACCGGAGGTGTGACGGCGATCACGCAATTGCACATTTAGTAGGCCGAGATCGGTGGCGGCCGGTGGCTGCCGCTGGCGCTTTTTCTGGTATTTTCGCGCATGCCATTTCCGGGCAATATTCTAGCCGCGGATGAGCCTACACAGCGGGGAATCGATGCTGAACGAAGAAACCGACCGGCAAATCGACAACACGCGGACGCGCGTCATCCGGCATAAAATGGCGCCCGGCGCGAGTACTGGCTTTCACCGGCATGAGTATGACTACGTCATCGTTCCGGTCACCGACGGACGCATGCGGATTGTCGAAGGCGGGCGTGAATCGGTGATCGACCTAACGGCCGGGGTGTCGTATTTCCGTCCCGCCGGCGTCGAGCACGACGTGATTAACGGCGGCGACCGCGATCTGATTTTTGTCGAGATTGAACTCCTGCCTTAAGCTCGCACGCCAACGGCTCAAGTCATGTTTTAGGGAGGGCAAGTCGTTATGAGCTCACGAAAGCTGGTGACGGGGGCGGCGCAGATGGGGCCGATCGCGCGGTCGGAGACACGGGCGCAGTGCGTGAGCCGGCACAAAGAGCTTTTGCGCCAGGCCAAGAGCCGCGGCTGCGATCTGGTGATTTTTCCCGAGCTCGCTTTCACCACTTTCTTTCCGCGCTGGTTTTTCGCGGAGCAGAGCGAGATCGACAGCTTCTTCGAAACCAAAATGCCCGGCCCGGAGACGATCGGCCTGTTCGAAGAGGCCAAGCGGCTCGGGATTGCCTTCTGCATCGGCTATGCCGAGCTGGTCGAGGAGGGCGGGCGCAAACACCGCTTCAACACGTCCATTCTGGTCGACAAATCGGGCCGCATCGTCGGCAAATACCGCAAAGTGCACTTGCCCGGGCATTCCGATCACCGGCCGCAGCGACGCTTCCAGCATCTGGAAAAGCGCTACTTCGAGCCGGGCAACCTCGGATTCCCGGTTTGGCGCACGCTGGGCGGCGTCATGGGCATGTGCATCTGCAATGACCGGCGTTGGCCGGAGACTTATCGCGTCATGGGACTGCAAGGCGTCGAAATGGTCATGCTCGGCTACAACACGCCGAACGATCATACCGGCCACGCCGACATCGACGGCTTAAGTCTGTTCCACAACCACCTTTCGATGCAGGCCGGGGCCTATCAGAACTCCACCTTCGTCGTCGGCGCGGCCAAATGCGGCTGCGAGGAAGGCTCCAACATGATCGGACAGAGCGTCATTGTGGCTCCGTCCGGAGAAATCCTCGCCATGGCGTCAACGCTTGGCGACGAACTCATCACGGCGGATTGCGATCTGGAGATGGGCCGGCGCTATCGCGAAACGATTTTCGACTTTGCCCGCCATCGCGAGCCGCAGCATTACCGGCTGATCGTCGAGCGCAAAGGCGCGGTCGCGCCGCCGGTGAACGAGCCGGTGCTCGAGCCGGCGGAAGGCGGCGGATAAAGGCTCCCAAAGAGCGGCGGCGTCCGCGCCTTGCCGCTCACACCCGTTCCAATGCCGGCGCGCCGAGCCGCCCGAACGCGTTGAGCGATCGCTCGATGGCCGCGCGCGAAAGCCCCCTGACAATGAATACGATCCGCGAACTGTGATCGTCGTCAGGCCATTGCGGCAAGTGCTCGGGCGGGTGAACAAGATGCTGGACGCCATGGACCACCACCGGGCCTGAGCTTGTGGCCACGTTCAACATTCCTTTGACGCGCAACACGTCGGTGCCGTGGCTGTGCAGCAGCATGGTCAGCCAGATGCCGAAAGCCGTCCAATCCAGCGGCTGCGCAAAGCGCAGGCAGAAGGCGTGGATTTGCGCGTCGTGGCGGTTGACGTCGTCATGCCGATGCTGATGCGAACCGCCGGCGGCACGGTCGCTCTCGATCGCAAGCCATCGGCGCACTTCCTCGGCCCGGCCGGCAAGATCATAGAGATCGCGCGTCAGCAGCGAATCCGGATGGACCAGGACGTTTGGCGCTATTTCCAGTTGCGCCGCCGCTGGATTGAGTCGACTTAGGCGCCGGCGCAATTCGGCAATCTCGCTCCCGCCGGCAATGTCCGTTTTGGTGATGACAAGGCGGTCGGCCACCGCGGCCTGCTTGGCCGATTCCGGCTGGCGTTCGAGGTGTAGAAGTCCGTTGACGGCGTCGACCGTGGTCACGACGTTGCCGAGCCGGAAATGATGGCGGAGTACAGGTTCGGCCATGACCGTCGAGAGGATGGGCACGGGATCGGCAAGGCCAGTCGTCTCGACCACCAGCCGGCGGAACGGCTGGATTTCGCCCTTCTCCCGGCGCGCGTAGAGCTTGCGCATGGCCGTACTCAGGTCGCCGCGAATGGTGCAGCACAGACAACCGCTCTGCAGCAAAACGATCTCATCGTCGACGCGCTGCAGCAGATGATGATCCAGGCCGACTTCGCCGAATTCGTTGACGAGCACGGCGGTGTCGGCGAGCGCGGGCGACGCCAGCAATCGCCGCAACAACGAAGTCTTGCCGCTGCCGAGGAAGCCGGTGATGACGTTGACCGGGATGGAGGTTGTCTGATCGGTCACGCGGCTCAATCCGTCCGTTCCAGCCGTTCCATCCGCGTGATCACGGAAGGATCGAGCGGGTCGCAGGCACGCCCCAAAATGCGTTCGGCCGCTCGCCAAACCTGAGAGAGGTTATCGACGAATTCGGTACGGCCGGTACGGTTCGACAGCTGAAATTGCGCGCCCTGCCAGTCCCGGAGCGAAAGCCCGAACTGGCCAAGCACCACGTTGACGACCTGCACGCGGTGCAGGCGCTGCGCCCGGCGCGTGCCCAGCCGATTGAGTGACGGCATGGTGGAGGCTTCCGTCCAATCGCCCTCGGCGCCGAGAACTCCGCACAGACTGCACATGACTATTCTCGATTATGCTTTCTTGCCCGGCATCGGTGCGGCTGCGATCGTTGTCGCGAAACGGTCTCACGTTATATGAGAATATAAGTGACCGCCAACCGTCCATTCTCCGAGAACTTGCGCATAATTTGCCGGATCATTTCACGTTCTCAAAACTTGAGAATGATTTTTCCGAAATGCTTTCCTTCCCGCATGTAGCGGATTGCGGCTCCGGCATGCGTCCAGGGAAATACCCTATCGATCACCGGATGCATGTCATTCGCCTCGATCGCGCGGTTCATCGCCTCGAACGATTCTCGCGAGCCGACCGGAATGCCGCGCACCGTCGCGCGGTGATAGAGGATTTCGAGTGGATTGACCGCGCCTTGCTTGCTGCCGATGTAGCCGACCATGTTGATTTGGCCGCCGATGCGTATTGCTTGCAGCGACTGTGAGAAGCTTTCGGGTCCGCCGACCTCGATTACATGGTCGACGCCACGGCCGCCGTTGAGTGCGCGCACCTCGGGATGCCAGACCGGTGTCTTCACGTAGTTGATCGTGTGAGTGGCGCCGAGCGATTTGGCGCGTTCAAGCTTCGCATCGCTGCTTGAAGTAACGATGGTGCGTGCGCCAAACATCGCCGAGAACTGCAGACCGAAAAGAGAAACGCCTCCTGTGCCTTGAATGAGAACCGAGTCACCGGCTTCGAGGTGGCTCTCGGTCACCAGTGATTGCCAGGAAGTCAAAGCGGCGCAGGGCAGGGTGGCAGCTTCTTCGTCGGTCAGGTTCGAAGGCGCGTGAACGATCCCCTGCTGATCAAGCCGCACGTATTCCGCCAGCATCCCGTCGGCCGATCCGCCGAGCTGAGGGGTGTCCTCTTCGTAGCGGCCCGCGATCCAGCTTTGATGGAAAGTGCCAAGGACGCGATCGCCGACCTTGGCCCGCGTCACGCCTTCGCCAACGGCCACGACTTCACCGACTCCGTCCGAGGTAGGCACGAGCGGCAACGGGAATGAAAAAGGATATGTGCCGAGCACCATGTCCATGTCGCGGTAATTGAGCGAGACCGCAGACATCCGCATGACGACTTCGCTGTGTCGCGGCTCCGGCATCGGCCTTTCGATCAGTTTGAGATGGTCGAGGCCAAACTCCCCAACAATCGCCATTGCCCGCATCGCTATTGCTCCTCCGGCGTCACCGCGCAAAAATTGCTTCAAAAGCGGCGCACGTTGTGGCCCGCAGGCTTGGTGCCCTCGTAGGCCGCTGTCGCTCTGACCACGTCATACTCGCGGAGCGCCCGGCCAACGAGCTGAATTCCAACTGGCATGCCGTCGCTGGAAATCCCCGCGCACACCGTCGCCGCCGGCTGACCGGTCAGGTTGAACGGATAGGTGTAATAAACCCACGAAACAAGATTGCGATCTTTGAGATTTGGGGGAATGTTCACGCCCGCGTCCAAAGAAGACACCGGCAAGACCGGCGACAACAGAAGATCATACTTCTCGAAGAAGGCGCGGGTTTTGTCGCGGAAGGCGTAGCGCTCGAACACTTTCTCATAGTAGACGCGCATGTCTTGGGAGAGCGCGGCGTCGAGCACCTCCGCCACGGCCGGATCAAGGAGTTCACGCTGCGTTTGCACAACCTGGCGAAGCCGGGTGCCGACGCCGGCGTAAAATTCGGCGGTCCACAGATCGGCCGGATCCTTGTCGAAAACCCGTTCGACCTGTTCGACCGAACAACCGAGCTGCTCGAACGTGCGTGCGGCGGCCATCACGATCTCAACCACATCCGGATCGGGACGCGCATAACCGAGCGTCAGGCTGAACGCGATGCGCAAGCCCGAGACGCCGACGCGGCAAGCTTCCACAAGGTCCGGCATGGGTTGCGATACGCTGAAAGGATCGCGCGGATCGTAGCCTCCGATCGCCGTGAGCAGGAGCGCGGCGTCGGCAACATTTCGTGCGATCGGCCCGACATGAGCAAGCGTGGGTGTCGCTGAGACCGGCCACACCGGCACGCGTCCAAAATGCGCTTTAATGCCGGCAAGCCCGGCGAAACAGCATGGAATACGGATCGAGCCGCCGCCGTCAGTGCCAAGCGCAAACGGCGTAATGCCTGCGGCGACCGATGCCGCTGCGCCGGCGCTCGACCCGCCCGGCGTCTTGCCGAGATTCCAGGGATTCCGCGTAATTCCGGTGAGCGGACTATCGCCGACCGGCTTGCAGCCGAACTCACTGGTCGTGGTCTTGCCGATCAGAATGGCGCCGGCCGCCTGGGCACGCTCCACCGCGGGCGCGTCGACCGCGGCGACGTTGTTCGCCATGGCGCGTGAACCGGACGCGTAGGGCACGCCGGCGACCGGCATCAGGTCTTTGGCCGAGAACGGAATGCCGTGCAGCGGGCCGAGCGGGAGCCCCTGCATGACGGCGTCCTCGGCCGCCTTGGCTGCACGCAGAGCACGCTCCGGCAACAGGACGAAAAAGGCGTTCAAAGTCGTTTGCGTGGCTTCTGCTTTTGCCAGCGCCCGCTTGGTCAACTCGACCGGCGATATGTCCTTGCTGACAATGCGCCGGCGCAGCTCCGCCGCTGTCGCGTAGTCAAGTTCGGCAACGTTCAAGCTTGTCATCGAAGACTGGCAGGACAATAAAGCCGCGACGTTGAACCGGCCCCTTAGTTGTTGACAATGGCAAAAGCGCGGACCGGGGAACCTGAGCCGCCCTTGAACTTCAAGGGCGCGCCGAAAAACTGAAACTCGCCCTTGCCGAGCAATTCCTCGAGATTGACCAGCCACTCCCAGTGGCTGATGCCGAGTTTGCGGCACAGCCGATGTTGAGAGAATATGTTGTCGCTTGGCCGATCGGTTGACGGCCCTTCCACGCCATGCATGCGCGAACCGTGGTCGTACAGCCACTGTGTGGCTTCGGTCGTCAGTTGCGGATTCTTCCAGACCGAATCGAGGGTCGGGTAGGTTCGCTTGTGAAATCCCGAGCACAGCAACACGATGTGGCCGTCGACCTTCACTCCCGCTTTCTTCTCGGCCTCGACCATATGCGCTTGTGTGATGTCGCCAAGATCCGGGATATGACGCAGATCGAAGCACACTGCTTTGCCCATGAATAATTCGAGCGGCATCTCATCGACCGGCAAGCCGGTCGGGCTGACATGGCGAAACGCGTCGACATGCGTCCCGACGTGATCGAGGCTGGCGATGAAGTTGGTTTGGAAAGTCATGGCGTCGCCGGGCACGCCCAGATTGAAGGCCTTCGAGGTTTCGTGGCTCAGATGCGTGGTGATTACCGGCCGCTGAAATAGTTTGTGCGCCGGCATATTGTCTTCGATGAGCAGACTGAGATCGACTACGCGCTGGGCCACTTGGCGTCTCCTTGAGGTGCGGTTTAAAGGATCGTTGCTCGCCCGGATGGTGCGCTTGATCCTCTATCTTTTCTCGTCAAGCAGCAAGGCACGCTAGTGCGGCGGTTCAGAAGTCCGCATCATTTTTGCCCGCGCCCTTTCATGCGGGCTTCCGAACCAAAGCCACACTAGATCAATAGGTTTGCGAGTGTCCCTTTGATTCCGAAGTTCGCACATGGGATTGCCGCCGGGTCATGCGAACTTCGGAATCGGGACACTAGCGATCGTCTTAGGAAAGAGCGTCTGCGACCCACGCGAGCAAGCCACGGTCGGCGCCGCGCGGCGCGATGAGAGACAGGCCAAGCGGGTAGTTCTCCAACGTGCCGAGAGGAAGAGAGATTTGTGGTAACCGGGCAAGACCCGCAATGCACAACAACGCAAAAGCGCGTGCACGAAAAGCTTCAAGCTCTTCGGCCGGAGTCGCAAGCTTCGGCGCGATGCCTGGCGCCGTGGGCAAGCACAAAACAGCATCATCACCGAGCAACTCAGCCATATGTCGCGCGACCTCTTCGCGTTTCGGTTTCATCTGCTCGACTTCGGCCGCATCGATGGTGCGCGCCCATTGGAAACGCTCGGCGATGCCGGGGCCGAAACGTGGATTGTGCCTGTCGATCCAGGCGCTGTGACGGCGGCGGATTTCGTCGCCCTGCAAAATGCGGAAGACGTGTGGCCCTG
>DATNNI010000285.1:0-10499 GCA_035601915.1 Xanthobacteraceae bacterium | reverse complement strand
TCTCGTCGACCACCGCCACGGACGCCGACAACGTCATCGAGACCAATTTCCGGCTGTCGCTGCGTTTGCTCGATTGGTGTGCGGCTACGCGGACGCCTTTTATCTACGCGTCGTCGGCCGCGACCTACGGCAACGGCGAGGCAGGCTTTACCGACGATTATTCGCTCGCGGCGCTCAAGCGGCTGAAACCAATGAACCTCTACGGCTGGAGCAAGCATTTGTTTGACCTCGCCGTCGTCGAACGGGCCGTGCGTAAGGACAAACTGCCGCCGCAATGGGTCGGACTTAAATTCTTCAATGTGTTCGGCCCCAATGAGTACCACAAAGGCGAGATGATGAGTCTTGTCGCCAAACGTTTCGCCGATGCCAAGGCGGGCCGGCCGGTCCGTCTGTTTAAATCGTACCGCTCGGGGATCGGCGACGGCGAGCAGCTACGTGATTTCATCTACGTCGAAGATGCGGTCAGCGTGGTTCACTGGCTCCTCGAGACGCCGTCGGTCTCGGGGATTTTCAACGTCGGTACCGGTAAAGCGCGGAGCTTTCGCGATTTGATCACGGCGACGTTTACTGCGCTCGGCCGTGAACCAATGATCGAATATATCGAGATGCCCGAATCGATTCGCGACAGCTATCAATATTTTACGCAGGCGCAGATGGAAAATCTCCGACAGGCAGGATTTAATGCCGCCTTCGGCACTCTCGAACAAGGCGTGGCGCGCTACGTAAAGAGTTATCTCGATCGTCGCGAGCATTATCGGTGAAGGCCGCGATGCGCAGCGGGCAAAAGATGTTCGACTTTGAGCGCGCGCTCCAGCGCATTCCCCAGCAGCGCATCCTCTGCGTCGGCGATGTCATGCTCGACGATTTCGTTTATGGCGACGTTTCCCGTATTTCCCCCGAGGCGCCGACTCCCGTTCTTAAGGTCAGCCATAACGTCGTTGGTATCGGAGGCGCTGGCACGGTGGCGCGGAATGCAGCGGGGCTCGGCGCGCATTGCGTCTTTGTCGGTCTCATCGGCGATGACGAGGCCGGTCGCAGCTTAATAGAAGAGTTCGCCAGCCTCGGAGGCTTGGTTGAAGCTAAACTCGTGGTCGATTCTGCGCGGCAAACCACGCGCAAGGTCCGTTTTGTATCCGAACATTATTCAAGCCATTTGATTCGGGCCGATTGGGAGACAGCCGATCCGGCGGGCCGTCATAACGAGGCGGCGATTATTGCGCATGCGCGGGAGGCGTTGTCCCGCGTTGACGCCGTGGTGCTGTCTGATTTTGCCAAGGGCGTGCTCACGCCGCGCGTCGTACGCGCCATCATCGATCACGCCGGGCGTCTGGGCATACCCGTTATTGTCGATCCAAAGGGTCACGATTACAGCGTCTATCGTGGCGCGACGCTGCTCACCCCAAATCGTCTCGAGCTGGCCGCCGCCATCCATCGGCCGGTCGGGTCCGACACTGAGATCGCAGCGGCGGCCGCCGAGCTTGCCCATGCGGTCGGCAGCGACGCGCTACTGATCACCCGCAGCGAAGAAGGCATGACTCTGCACGTCGAGGGTCACGCGCCGGTCCACGTCGCGGCTCATCCGGTAAAGGTGCGCGACGTTTCCGGCGCGGGGGACACCGTCACGACCGTAATGGCGCTGTTACTCGCCATGAAAGCGCCGTTCGAGCCGGCGATGCGTGCCGCCAACGCCGCCGCCTCGGTGGTCGTCGGCAAACGTGGGACGGCGACGTTAACACTCGCCGAACTTCGCCATCGCCTCCTTCCCGCCGCATCGCTCGCGCCTGAAGAGAAGATCATATTCGATTGGTCGGTGCTCGACGAACACCTCGCAAGCTGGCGCCGCCAATCATTGCGGATCGGATTTACCAACGGCTGTTTCGATCTCGTGCATCGCGGCCATGTCCGGCTACTGACCGAAGCTCGCGCGGCCTGTGACCGTCTCGTGGTTGGCCTCAATAGCGATCTCTCGACGCGCCGGCTTAAGGGCGACGGCCGGCCGATCAATGCCGCCGAAGCGCGGGCCGAAGTTCTCTCGGCATTCGAGGCCGTGGACCTCGTCGTCATATTCGAACAAGAAACGCCGCTCGAACTGATCAAGCGAGTCAAGCCGTCGATATTGATCAAGGGTGCCGATTACCGGCTTGAGGACGTCGTCGGTCGTAAAGAGGTCGAAGCCGCGGGCGGCGACGTTATTTTGGTTGATCTTGTTCCCGGACAGTCAACCACTGGGTTGGTGCGCCGTTCTGCGCAGTCCGCGCCACGACCGCTCCGCTCACTCAAACCGGCGAAGTCCTGACCAACGAGCAGGCCCGCGGATGAGCGCTTGGTCGATTTTTCCCGGCGTCAATCGCGCGGGCTTGCTGCGGACGGCCGATTGGTTTGCGCTTGCCGTCGCGTTGATGCTTCCGTGGTCGACGACCGCGACGGGCATCTTCATCGCCTTGTGGCTGATTACGATCTTGCCGGCGATCGAGGTGGGCATGCTGCGCCGCCAGCTCACGAGCGCCGCGGGGTTTCTGCCGGTCGCGCTTTGGGTTCTCGCCGCGGTCGGCATGTTGTGGGCGGACGTGACGTGGGCCGAGCGCTTGGCGGGGCTCGGGAAATTTCACCGCCTGCTGCTTATTCCGCTCTTGTTGGCGCATTTTCGCGGTTCGGAGCGCAGCATCTACGTCGTGTACGGTTTTTTCGCGTCGGTTCTCTTGTTGCTGGTCGTGTCTTGGGGGTTGGCGGTCATTCCCGGCCTGCCGTGGCGCGGGATGCATCAGCCCGGCGTCCCGGCCAAAGATTATATCTTTCAAAGCACGAACTTTCTGATTTGCGCGTTTGCGCTTCTTGGATATGCCGCCGTGGAGCGACGGGCGCGGCGCTGGCGCGTGGCGCTCGTCCTCATCGCCTTGGCTGGACTTTTCCTAGCTAACATCTTCTTTGTCATCAGCAGCCGCACCAGCTTCGTAGTTGCACCGGTTCTGCTGCTGTTGTTTGGTTGGCGGCAATTCGGATGGCGAGGGTCTGTCGGCGCCGGCCTGATCGGCGTCCTGCTCGGTAGCGCTCTCTGGTTCGGGTCGCCTTATGTGCGGGAGCGGATCGACAATTCGCTCATCGAGTTTCGCTATTATCGCGAACGCAACACGCTCAGCTCGACAGCTTTGCACCTCGAATTCCTGAGAAAATCCGTGCTCTTTATCGAGGCTGCGCCGATTATCGGCCATGGCACCGGTTCGATCGGGGAGGAATTTCGCGATGCAGCGCTCGGCCAGACCGGTCTCGGCTCGGAGCTTTCGCAAAATCCGCATAATCAGATATTCGCAGTCGCCATCCAGCTTGGCCTTATCGGTGCCGCCTTATTGCTGGCGATGTGGGGCGCTCATCTCATGATATTTGCGCGTGAAGGACTGATCGCATGGATGGGCCTAGTCCTAGTGACGGAAAATATAGTTGCGTCGCTATTCAATTCGCATTTGTTCGACTTCACGTCCGGCTGGCTTTATGTTTTCGGAGTCGGGGTGCTCGGCGGGATGGTGCTGCGAGAGCGTGACGCCGCCGCTGTTTCTGCTCCCTGAATTAGGGCGATGAGGCCATTGCGCGTGTCATGGAGCGGCTGCCAGCCGGCGGCCAGGAGCTTGGCCGGATCGGCCCGCAGATTGCCGCCGATCCGCTCCCAGAGATCGGGACGTAAAAATCGCATCGGCTTTTCCAGGTAGTATTGGGGCAAAGGGAAGATCATCGGGCGCCTTCCCTGTGCCTCACGCAGGATCGCTATCACGTCGGCGAGCCGTGGCGGGGTTCCGGGATCGGCGACGATATAGGTCTCACTCACGGCGGCCGGCGCCGAAAGCACAAACTCCATGGCAGAGACGAGGTTATCGATGCCAAGGAGCGAACGGCGATTAACAAAATCCTTTAGCGGAAACGGCCAGCGCGATTGCGCGGCGCGTAGCAGCAGGGCGAAGTTGCCTTTCACGCCGGGCCCATAAAGCGGGACCGGCCGCAGGATGCTGAATGGGACGCCGGCCGCGCGGACCGCGGCTTCGGCGGCGAGTTTTGAGCGGCCATACCCATCGCTCGGCTCCGGCGCATCACGCTCGGTCAACGCATGATCCGCCGAGGGACCGCTCTGCGCGCGGATCGAGGAGATGAATACGAACCGGGAAATCCCGGACCTTGCGGCGGCACGTGCGAGCCGCTCCGTTGCCCATCGATTGACGCGGTCGTGCAGCGCCGGACTGGCCGCAGTGGAATCCGCGATAGCGGCCAGATGGATCAACAGGTCGACTCCGTTAAGGAGGGGCTTCCAACCGAAATCTGACGCCAAATCGGGAAGCTCGACGATTTCAATTCCAGCAGGCAAAGGAGAGCGCGGCGGGTTTCGCAGAGCGGCGCGCAACACCAAGCCGCGCGGCACAAGAGCCGTCAGTACGGCCCGACCAACGAAACCGCCTGCGCCGGTCACCAAAATCCGAGTCACGGCCTACACCTGCACAATGCCGTAGGCCGCAACGCAAGGCGCGCCGCGCCGGCAATTCTTTTTCGCAGTCTTGTGGTCGGCAATGCGCCAGCGTGGCCGTTTCGCTCCCTAATGCAAGGGATCCAATTCAACTCCATTCGACGGTTTTGCGGTGACCGGTATGTCATCGAACGGCGCATATGTTTGCTCGCCGCAGCCGTCCGTTGTGACGGCGTAGCGGCTGTCGACGACCTTATCCGTTTGAATGAATACGGCATAGGTCCGTACGTGGCCGCGCTCCTGAAAGCGAACACAGCTCAACCAGCTCCAGCCTTTGACTGTGTGCACCCAGCGCGCATCCGATATCTCGAAGCTCTCGTAGGCGGCGATGTCCTTGAATAATTCTTTGAGATAATCACCGATGATTTTATGGAATGCGGCGGGATTCGGCGCTGAGGCTGGCGCATCTGTTTGCGTCAGCGCGACGCCGCTGCAGCCCAGCAACGTAAGCGGCAGAAAAAGCGTCGCACGCACGCAGTCTCGTAACCAGGCGCCGCCGCTACTTATGCGGCGCGGCCTCAGGTCCTTTAATTTAGCGCTCATGCTTTTAAGGTGGACCACTAGCCGAACGTGTCCCCCTTTTTTGGCCAGCCATTAGCAAATCTTTGATGGCTGCGCGATAGTTGCGGTTTGGGTCGGACTTGGTCGCCGGTTTGACACAGACATAGTCCCGCCACGAATGTGCCGTTGAACCGGGAAGATTCGTCCGGAGAGTCATCAAAGGTGAAGCTCAACACGAGTAAGAGCACGCAGATTGATCCAAATCGGTCATTGATCGCGTTGCTCCGACGCCCCGGCAATCTGAGCGTCCCGGCCTTAGGGCCGGTGCTGCTGGTGTTTAGCAGTCTATGCCTGGGCTCGTGCGCATCCGTTTCCGCCACTGTGTCCGATCATTGGCCCACCTGGGCGGGCGGAATGCCGAACGACGTTCCGCCGCGGCCCGGCGCGCCGGGCTATGATGAGTTCCTCGCCCATCAGCAACGCCAGGATGCGGCGGCGGCTTCGCCGCCTGCAGGCGCCAAAACCCAACCAACGTCAGTTGTTGCCTCCCCGAACAAAGTGAGCGGCCGCCCGCCACCGGCAAATCAACCGGCGGAAAATTCAGGCGCAGTTCAGGGCGGGCTGTACTGACCGCTACACAGATCGTCAGGCGACGCCGGCCCGCAACAGATCGTGGAAGTGTACGATACCGACCGGCTTCTCGCCGTCGACGACAATAAGCGCCGTGATCTTGGAAGAATTGAGGAGCTGGAGCGCTTCGCCCGCGAGTTGCTCCGGCCGCACGATTTTCGGCGATACCGTCATAATCTCGTCAACGGCCGCCTGGAGCAGGTCGACACGCATATGACGACGCAAATCGCCGTCAGTAATTACCCCGGCAAGGCGCCCATCGGGCTCGACGACCGCGACACAGCCAAAGCCCTTGGTCGACATTTCGACGATCGCTTCCGACATTAAAGCCCCTCGCCGAATCAACGGAACGGCGGAGCCCGGATGCATGACGTCGCGAATGAGTTTTAAGGCCGCGCCCAGCCGGCCGTGCGGATGGAAAACGCCGAAATCAATCGCGGTGAAGCCCCTGCTTTCGAGAAGCGCAATGGCCAGCGCGTCTCCGAGCGCGAGCTGCATAAGCGCCGACGTGGTCGGGGCCAGATTGTGCGGACAGGCTTCGCGAGTTTGCGGCAGTGCAAGCACGATATCGGCGGCGCTGCCAAGCGTGCTGGCAGCGTTACCTGTGACGGCGATCAGGGCGATATCAAAGCGGCGCGAATAGTTGATCAGGCTCTTAAGTTCCTCGGTCTCGCCCGACCACGACAGGGCCAGCATCACGTCGTCCGAGGTGATCATGCCGAGGTCGCCGTGGCTTGCGTCGGCGGCGTGTACGAAGAACGCGGGCGTTCCGGTCGAAGCGAGCGTCGCTGCTATTTTGCGGGCGACATGGCCGGACTTACCCATTCCGGTAACGATCACACGTCCGCGGGCTGCGCGAATTTCTTCGACGGCGGCGACAAAAGCGGTGCCCAGTCCATCGCCGATTGTCGCGGCTAGCGCCGCCAGTCCTTCGCTTTCAGTTTCGATTGAGCGAAGCGCAGAGGCGATGAACGCGTGCATCGGCGGTCGTACGGGCCTGGCGTTGGCAGGACTCATTTTTCGCATGCACTCGGCCAAGTTTTGCGGCGCGCGATCGGCGACGTCAGCCGCATGTCTTACTTCTTTTCCCAGGTAGCGAAGGCTTCGGCGAAGGCCCGATCGCCGGGCGGGCCTTTCTCCATCGCCAAAATGGCGCGGCCGCCGTTGGTGTAGACAATCGGGATATCGAACCAGGGCCGATCTTTGAGCAATTGCACATTGCGCTGCATATCCGCCTCAACGGCCGAAAGGCCGATCAGGAAGAAGCCATTTGTCACCTTGACTGCCAGTCCGGCGAGCGGCGTGCCGCGTGCCTGCTCTGATTGCTTCATGAGTATCCCGGGGACGTTAGCGATGCCGCCGCCGGCGAAATCGGCCGGGAGGTTGAACATCACCTCGATGGTATGGCTGGCCGGCAGCGCTTGATCGGTATTGCGTCGCAACGACCAAGTGACGGTCATGCGGCGTTCCGGAATCTCGATATCGGCGCGAACCGCAAGTTCGGGTGCGAGTCCCGATCCGGGCGAGACTGTTTCGGTGCGCCAAATCGCCGAGCCTGCATAACGTTTACCTGAGGGATCGTTCGGGTCTTCCTCATAAAGCACGACACGTTGGGCCACTGCGGGCGGCGGCTGCGCCGAAGGTGCCGCGCCCGCCGCGGGGGCCTGGGTGGCGCCCTCCTGTGGGACGCGGCCGGCGAATTTTGGCTCCGCCGCGGGTGGGGCGGTAGTCGTCTGGGTTGGCGGCTTGGTTCCGATCTGAGTGGCACGGTGATAGACGCCGGCAAGGTTAGACCATTGCCACGTCACCAATCCGGCCACGCCGGCAAAGATAACGAGCGCAACAATAAGCTTGGCGAGGCCTCGGTAGGAACGCGGCGGACGAGCCTGTTCCGCTTCATGCTCAAAAGTTGGGGTCGGCAGATATCGGGCTGATTGGGCGGCGGCAGGATCATCTTCAAACTCGAAACCCGACTCTCTACCGTCGAGTTGCTCAAGATGCTCGGTGCTGTTCAGGTTCTCGAATCGTTGCGCATAATTCCGCCGCGCTGGCGCGTTGGGCGGGTCCGCAATACGCGCGGAAGCAGCCGCCGCTCCGTAGGAGTCGCGGGTATCTTGTTCTGAATCAAGTTCGCCGTCCCCGCCTACGGCGTCGCGAAAGCCTTTTATACCGTCACGGGTCAGCGAAGCGGCGCGGGCGCTGAGTAAACGCTCGCGCGCGCTCGGCGGCAGGTAAGCGCGGCGCTGCGCCTCGGTTTTTGTCGCCGCCGCGGCAGGGGCGGGCGCAGGTCTCGGTGCGGCTGACTCGCTTCGTCGGGGCGGTGCCGCGGCCACTCGGGTTTCGCGCAATTCTGTGCGGGCTTTACGGGCGGTCTCGCCTTCGACCTTACGAATCGCGTCTTCGAGCGCGAGCCTTTCCTTGGTTATCTCGGTTTCGGAGAGAGGCGGATCCACCGACCGCAACTGGGTGACCAGCGCGGTGCGCGCCCGCTCATAGAGCGCGCGGCGTGCTTCGCCGGTGCTTTTTTGCAGCCCCTCCACGGCGCGGGCAATCAGCGGATGGTAGTCGGTCATCACCTCAGCTTACGCTCACCTTGCTGATTTTTCATCCTGATTCACATCTCGAAGGGGTTCTGCATCAGGATGGTGTCTTCGCGTTCGGGGCTTGTGGATAAGACCGCCGCTGGGCAACCGATCAGTTCCTCGAGCCGCCGAACGTATTTTATGGCTTGCGCCGGCAGGTCGGCCCAAGAACGCGCCCGCGCAGTTGCTTCGCGCCAACCGTCAACGGTCTCGTATATCGGCTCGACTTCGGCCTGCGCCTGCTCTCCGGCGGGTAGGTAATCGATCTCCCGGCCGTTGAGCAAATAGCCGACGCAGACCTTGATCTCGTCAAAGCCGTCGAGAATATCGAGTTTGGTCAGCGCTAGGCCATTAATGCCGCTGATGCGGACGCTCTGCCGCACCAGAACAGCATCGAACCATCCGCAACGGCGAGGGCGCCCGGTCACGACGCCGAATTCCTTGCCGCGTTCGCCCAAGGTGCGGCCGATCTCGTTCTTTTGTTCGGTCGGAAAGGGGCCGGCGCCGACCCGCGTCGTATAGGCCTTGCAAATTCCCAGCACGTAGCCGATCGCGCCTGGACCAAGCCCCGATCCGATCGCCGCCTGCGCAGCCACCGTGTTGGACGATGTGACGAATGGATAAGTGCCGTGGTCGACATCGAGCAGCGCGCCTTGCGCGCCCTCGAACAAGATACGCTTTCCCTCGCGGCGCTTAACATCGAGCAACGCCCAGACCGTATCCATGTACGGCAGCACCTTCGGGGCCACGCCCATAAGGTCATTGCGCACGTCCTCAGCGGCGATCGGATCAAGCGAGAGTCCTTTGCGCAGTGCATTATGATGCATCAGCAACCGTTCGATCTTGCGGTCGAGCGTCGCGCCGTCGGCGAGATCCATCAGACGAATCGCCCGGCGCCCGATTTTATCTTCGTAGGCAGGACCGATGCCGCGCCGCGTCGTGCCAAGGCTCAGTGCCGCGTTCGCGGATTCGCGAAGTGCGTCAAGCTCCCGGTGCAGCGGCAGGATCAATGCCGCATTTTCGGCAATGCGCAAATTGTCAGGTGTGACCTCGATGCCCTGCTTTTTCAGAACGGCGATCTCGGCAAGCAGTGCGTGAGGATCAAGCACCACTCCGTTGCCGATAACCGATAGCTTTCCCGGGCGAACGACGCCGGAGGGCAACAGGGAGAGCTTGTAGGTCACACCATTGATAACGAGAGTGTGCCCGGCGTTATGGCCGCCTTGGAAACGCACCACGATGTCGGCTTGTTCGGACAGCCAATCGACGATCTTGCCCTTGCCTTCATCCCCCCATTGGGAGCCGACCACGACAACATTTGCCATGCAGGATTAGCCCAGGCGACCTGTGAACGCTCGACTTTGCGCGGAGACTGGCGGCAGCCGTCGACCCGGATAATGGATGATCCTTGCGGAGGCAAGGCGGAGTGAAGGTCCCTGCGCCTGAAAAATTCGTTCAACTTCTTGAAATTTCAGAGAATTTACCGAACTTACCGGAACTTAGGGTTGCCGACCGGCCAAGCGTTCGTCGAATCGCCCAACGGCTCGGCGTCCGGGCTGCACCAGTTACCTGTTTTCAGGCAGCCCGATCAAAAGTGCAACGGCTTCACTTGCTGGACGTTGGGAATCTCTTGCACCTTGGCCAGAACCTCGGGTGGGACTAAGGCATCGACTTCAACAAGCGCGATAGCGTTGCCGCCCTCCGATTCGCGGCCGAGATGGAAGGTTGCGATGTTGATTCCTGCGCCCGCGAGCAGCGTCGCGAATCGCCCGACGAAACCGGGCTTGTCCTGATTGGTGACGTAGAGCATGGACGGACCGAATTCGGCGTCGATACGGATACCCTTGATGTTGACGATGCGCGGCCGACCATCGGCATAGACGGTGCCGGAGACCCAGCGCGTGTGCTGGTCAGTAACCACCGCGACAGTGATCAGGCTTTCATAGTCGCCTTCCAGGTCGCGGCGCGTCTCTTCGACGACAATTCCTCGATCCTTGGCGACAATTGGAGCCGACACGACGTTGATATCTTGCAGCATGGGCCGAAGCAGCCCGGCGACCGCCGCAGACGTGAGCGCGCGCGTATTCATCTGGGCAACGAAGCCCTCATAGGACACTTGTACGCGCAAAATTCCGGTTTCGGTCAGCTGCCCGGCGAAGGAGCCGAGTTTTTCGGCAAGCGCAATGAAAGGTTTTAGCTTCGGTGCTTCTTCGGCGCTGATCGAAGGAAAATTGACGGCGTTGGTAATAGCGCCTCGCATCAGGTAGTCCGACATCTGTTCG
>DATNNI010000284.1:0-2693 GCA_035601915.1 Xanthobacteraceae bacterium | reverse complement strand
AAAGCCGCCGATCGTTGCCATCAGTAGGGTGTATTTGGTTTTCATGATCGTCTCCTGGTTTAAAAATCGAGCGCCAGGCGCGGCGAGCGCCGGGTCGCTGGGTCGGAGCAAAAAAAAGCAAAGAGATAAAGCCTGCCGACGGCATTATCGCTGCCGTTCTAAAATCGGCGAGGGGGCTTCGGCACGCCCGGTTCGGCAGCTCGGGATAAATTATACCGCGCGCCGCATGTCGGCAATGCGACCGGGGCTACGCCCACTCTAAAGCGCGTCATTGCCGGACTTGAGCCGGCAATCCATGCTGAATTGCAGTTCGGTATGGACCACCGGGGCCATTTGGGGCGAGACGGCACTTCGTGCCTCTTGCCCGGTGGTGACGAGCACGGACGCCGCCATTCGGTTTGCCAAAACGCCAAATCGTTCCGCATAGTGCCTTCCGCAGACGGGCTAACGGCGCGGCATTCGCGGGGAGGGCGGGGTTGAATTACGACTTCATTATTGTCGGCGCGGGTTCGACCGGCTGCGTGCTGGCGAGCCGGCTCTCCGAAGGGGGCGCCAAACAAGTCCTGCTCATCGAGGCCGGGCGCGATACGCCCCCGGGTGAAGAGCCGTGGGACATCCGCGACGCGTATTACTCGTCGTATTTCCGGCCGGATTATTTCTGGCCCGGCTTGCAGGTCTTCAACCGCACGGCGGCGGCCGGCGCGCCGCCGCGCTATTACGAGCAGGCGCGCGTCATGGGCGGCGGCTCCGCCATCAACGCCATGGTCGCGCTGCGCGGGCTCCCCGGCGACTACGACGAGTGGGCGCAAATGGGCGCGCGCGGCTGGGGCTGGAATGACGTGCTGCCCTATTTCCGCAAGCTCGAAAACGATCTCGACATGGACGGCCCGCTGCACGGCAAGGACGGTCCGGTCGCCATCGGCCGCGTGCCGCGCCAAGATTGGCCGGGCTTTGCCCGCGCCATCGCCGACGCCGCCGCGGCGCGCGGCTTTACTTACGTCGCCGACATGAATGGCGAAGTGCAAAACGGTTTTTGCTCGGTGCCGACCACGAGCATGCCGGCAAGCCGCGTGTCATCGGCGATGGCCTATCTCACGCCGGAGGTGCGGCGCCGGCCGAACTTGCGGATTGTGCCGGAAGCGTTCGTCGAATCGATTTTGTTCGAAGGCACGCGCGCGACCGGCCTGCGCGTGCGGAGTGCCGCCGGCAGCGAAGAATTCCGCGGCGCGGAAATCATTCTCGCCGCCGGCGCGCTTCATTCGCCGGCCATTCTGCAGCGCGCCGGCATCGGTCCTGCAAGACTGTTGCGCGATCTCGGCATAAGCGTTGTCGCCGATCGGGGAGGCGTCGGCGAAAATCTTCAGGATCATCCGTGTGTCTCGATGGGTTTTTATTTACGGCCGCGGGCGCGCCAGCCGCGCACGCTTTATCGCGGCCAAATGCTCGGACTGCGCTACGATTCCGGCGTCGAAGGCTGCGCGCCGTCGGACATGTATTGGACGTTGCCAAACCGCATATCCTGGCATCGCCTCGGCCGGGCACTCGGCGCGCTCATCGTCTGCGTCTACAAACCTTATTCGCGCGGCCGATTGCAGATCGCGTCCGCCGATGCGAGCGCCGAAGCGCGGATCGAATTCAATCTGCTCTCCGACGCGCGCGACCTGACGCGGCTGGTGCAGGGCGTCGCGATGGCGCGTGACCTGCTGGCGCATCCGGGCGTGGGCGCCGCCGCGGCCGACATTTTTCCGGCGCGCTATACGCCGCGCATCCGTGCGCTCAACCGGCGCTCGGCCTGGAACGGCGTCGTCGCGGCGGCAGGCTCGGTGCTGATGGAAAGCTCGGCGACGCTGCGCAAATGGCTTCTGAAGAATTACGTCAGTCCGGGGCCCGACCTCGATACTCTCGTCGCAGACGTGGCGCGGCTGCGCGACTGGGTCACCGTCGGCGCGATCCCGTTCTACCATCCGTCCGGCACCTGCCGGATGGGCAACGCCGCCGATCCGGCCGCGGTCGTCGACGAGGACTGCCGGGTGATCGGCGTCGACGGGCTTCGCGTCGCCGACGCGTCGATCATGCCCTGCGTGCCGCGCGGCAACACCAATCTTCCGGTGATGATGATCGCGGAAAAGCTCTCGGCCTCGCTGCGCGCGGGGTGATGCCTCTCCTTTTGTCATTCCGGATTGCCGCACCAGCGGCAAGTCCGGAATCCATGATCACAGGTCAGCGACTTTCTCAATTCGTCACCACCGGGCTTGTCCCGGTGGTCCATAGTGACTCGTCGATGCCGCATGGATTGCCGGATCATTTTGCGTCAAGACGGTGCTTGCGCACCTTTTGTCCGGCAATGACGATGCGAATCATCAGAGTGCTGCGCGTCGAACAAAAATCCGCGCGGCGAAATGTTTTGATTCAACAACAAAAAGTCAAATGCCTTTGACTTCGCTGGCGCGAAGGCAATAACCGCAGCCAGTGTCGCTCTTTAAAGGACGCCTTCCGGGAGGGTACTTCCTGAAGGCGGAGCGAGTGTGGTGCCCGCGCGCGGAAGGATACGGTCCGCACCCGGGCGGCTCGGGCATCATGCCTGCCGGCACACTAGTGTCCCGATTCCGAAGTTCGCATGATTATGCGGCGCCCTGGTTTGCGAACTTCGGAATCAAAGGGACACTAGCAATGTATCTATCTAGTGTGGCTTT
>DATNNI010000283.1:0-7715 GCA_035601915.1 Xanthobacteraceae bacterium | reverse complement strand
CTGCGCGCTGCGGGCTCATGGGTTTCGAGCCACACCGGGTTGCCGTTGCCGGTACGCTGACCGGCAATGTCGAACACGTCTTTGACCGCGAAGCTTGAGCCGTGGAGCGGACCGCTCGGCGCCCCATCGAGCTCAACATGGGTGTGGCGGCAGAACGCGTTGAATGGATCGAGCACGTTCATTGCGGGCGAAGCAATGTCGGGGCTTGCCGCGACACGGTCTTGCGGCCGCGCTTGAAGGTATAGAGTACGGGCGTCAGTTCGGCCACCGCCATTTCCGGGCTTTGCGAATCGAGCACCGCGAGATCGGCGGATTTTCCGACCTCAAGCCCGTAATCGTTGAGCCGCATCATTTCGGCCGGGCGCCGCGTCACCATGTTGAAACACTCGCGCATGTCGGCCTGCGTCCCAACCTGACAAATGTTGGCGTAAAAATTCGCCATGCGGATCTGCGAGCAGTCGCCGAACGGCGTAAACGGATTGAGGATGTTGTTGCTCGACAGCGAGCAATTGACGCCGTGCCGCAGAAGTTTGTGCGCCGGCACAACGCCGCGGGTGACGTTGTGGTCATGCGTGTGGTGACGGCCCATCAAATAAAGATCGGTCGACGGCAAAACGGTAAGCGCTACTCCGGCATCGGCAAGGCGCTTGGCCATGGCGTCGAATTCCGCCATGGCCAGACTCGTCGCCCTGGTGACATGGCCGATGGCGACGCGTCCGCCATACTGAAATTCCTCGGTGCGGCGGCAGACGTAATCGAGCGTCATGCCTTCGGCGGTCGGGCCGAAATCAAGATGAAAATCGATGTCGATGTCGTAATCGCGCGCCAACTCGAAAATGCGATCGATCTGACCTTGCGGATTTGAATCGACATATGGCGCGCCGCCGATGGCGCGGCAGCCGCCTTCGAGGCCTTGGACCAAGAGTTCGTCGGTGCCGGGATTGTTGAGAAGGCCCTCCTGAGGAAATACGCAGATCTGCAAATCAATCGCCCAGGCATATTCCCTGATCAGCGGCAACACGCCCTCGAGCGAACGCAGCCCAACGCCGGGATCGACTTCGAGATGTGTGCGCATATGCGTGGTGCCTTGCAGGATCGCTTTTTCCAGCGTCCGCGACGCCCGCGCGTGCACGTCGTCGGGGGTAAAGCCGCGCTTGGCTTTGGCGGCTTCGGCGATGGCCTCATCGAGGTCGCCCTTTTGCGACTGAACGCGATCGAGGATGCAGGACTTGTCGAGATGAATGTGGGTCTCGACAAACCCGGGCGAGACCAGGCGGCCGGCAAGATCGATGGTCTCGCCTTCGGCCGCGAGTCGCGGCTCGATGGCGGCAACGCGGCCGCCGACAATCCCGATGTCGGTCAGTTCATGCTCGGCGCCAACTCGGCGCGCATTCCTAAGAATGAAATCCATGGTCTGCCCTGCGCGGGGTTGCGTCCGCCGTCATCGCTTGGATCGCAAGACACGATGCCCAAGCAGCAGATCGCTCACAGCATTGAAGGAAGTACCCGGTCAGGAGGGCGGTGGCCATCCATGAACGTGCGGATGTTGACAATAACCTTTTCACCCATGTCGACGCGGCCTTCGATGGTCGCTGATCCGAGGTGGGGCAGCAGCACTACCTTGCCGGCGCGCGCGAGCTTGACGAGCTTGGGATTGACCGCAGGTTCGTGCTCGAAAACGTCGAGGCCGGCGCCGGCGAGATCGCCCGCTTCGATCAAACGCGCCAACGCGTTCTCATCAATGACTTCACCGCGCGCGGTGTTGACGATGTAGGCCCCCGGCTGCATGACCTTCAGCCGTCGCGCCGAAAGAAGATGATAGGTCGCGGGCGTGTGCGGGCAATTGACGGATACGATATCCATTCGCACCAGCATCTGGTCGAGGCTCTCCCAGTAGGTGGCGTTGAGCTCTTCCTCGATGCGCGGGGCCGCGCGGCGGCGGTTGTGGTAGTGGATCTGCAAACCGAACGCCTTGGCGCGGCGGGCGACGGCTTGGCCGATTCGCCCCATGCCGACAATGCCGAGCCGCTTACCCCAGATGCGGTGACCGAGCATCCAGGTCGGGCTCCAGCCGGTCCAGTCTTTATCGCGAGTGAGCACCTGCGAGCCCTCGGCGAGCCGCCGCGGTACGGCGAGGATGAGCGCCATGGTCATGTCGGCGGTGTCCTCGGTCAGGACGCCTGGCGTGTTGGTCACAGTGATGCCGCGCTGCAGCGCGGTGGCGACGTCGATATTGTCCACGCCGTTGCCGAAATTGGCGATGAGTTTGAGCCTATCTCCAGATTGGCTCAGCACCGAACGGTCGATCTCGTCGGTCACCGTCGGCACGATCACGTCAGCTATTCTGACTGCCTCGACGAGATCGGCTTGGCTCATCGGTTTGTCGTCGAGGTTGAGCCGTGTCTCGAACAATTCGCGCATGCGTGTTTCCACGCTGTCAGGCAGTTTGCGGGTGACCACAACCAGCGGCTTCTTGCCCGATGCCATACGCTGCCCCTCGCGCCAGACTTCTTTCGCGCAGCCTGATTTTCAAGAAACTCGGTTTTCCGATCAAGCCCGGCCGGCGGTTCCAGCCGCTTCCGCACATTCGCTATTCAGGTCTCGTTAACCGGCCTCGCCGACACTGAAAGGCTGGGAGGCGGCACATCATTTCTCTCTAGCAGATGGCTGCGCTCCCACAAAGCGCGTGGGGTTTTTAGGTTGTCGCGCGTTTTCGAATTAGTGGGGCGTATCGCGGTGACATTGCGTTTTTCTGGCAGTTTGCCATGCGCCCGCCCCCGGTTGGCAAGCGCCGCGGTGTCTACACAGGCGTTGGCCGCGCTCGCCGCGCTCTTACTGCTCACACTGGCCGGCGCTCCGGCGCGCGCCGGCAACGATCCGACGAGCAGCCTGCCGGTGCCGCGGTTCGTCAGCCTCAAGACCGACAGGGTGAATGTCCGCGGCGGCCCGGAGAAGGACCATGACGTCACCTTCATTTACACCCGGATCGGTTGGCCGGTGGAAATCACCGCAGAATTCGAGAACTGGCGGCGTATCCGCGATTCCGACGGATCGGAAGGCTGGGTTTATCACTCGATGTTGTCCGGCAAGCGCATGGCGGTAGTTCGCCTTAAGGCCAGCGCTGATCTAGCGCCGCTGCACGCCAAGCCTGATGCGCAAAGTACGGTGACTGCGAGGCTGCAATCGGGCGTGCTTGGCACTGTAAAGCAATGCACCGGGACATGGTGCCGCGTCGCCGGCGAGGGGTTCGACGGCTGGCTCGAACAGAGCCGGCTTTGGGGCGTCTATCCGGACGAGAAGATCGATTAGTTTTATCCGCGCACGGCGGGCGAGACAGGAGCTTTGCCCTTGCGTCGCAGCCGCACCACCACATCGATGCGCGCGATCTCGTAACCTTCGGGCGGCAGCGGCGCCTTGCCGACCACCACGTCAGACGCGGGAATGTCCAAAAGGTCGTTGGCATCCTCGACGAAAAAATGATGGTGCTCGGTATTGTTGGTGTCGAAATAGGCCTTCGATCCGTCGACCGCGACCTGGCGCAAAAGCCCGACATCCGTGAACTGGTGCAGGGTGTTGTAGACCGTGGCAAGCGACACCGGCACTTTGGCGTGATTCGCTTCTTCGTAGAGCATTTCAGCGGTGACGTGGCGGTCGCCCTTGGCGAAAAGCATCCAGCCAAGCGCCATGCGCTGCCGCGTCGGCCTTAAGCCCACCTTGCGCAGCTTCGCCTTCACGTCGTGCCACGGGCATCCGGTAAGATCGCTGCGGCCGTGATTATGCTGTGCTGCCGCCAGTGGAGCGGCAGGTGAGGGCGGCGCGGGCGGACGCGGTTGGGTCATTGTCGTCACCTGTGAGGCGATAAATCGAAGTCAAAAGCCGGATTGTTACATTTGAAATCATTATACGCCGCCCAGCGTTTCGTGCAACTAGTGTCCCGGTTCCGAACTTCGCATGACCTGGCGGCAACACCATCTACATCTACGAACTTCCGAGCTGCCACACTAGCCTGACCGCAAGCCCCAAAGGCGTGGCCGGAGTGCGGCACAAGGGCATGGAGCTGCGGCTTTGCCACTATTAACCCATATGTTAGGAACTCAACGGGATAGCCGGGGCGGAGACGGAGGATGCAGGAGCGCCGTTCGAACTTTGAATATGAGGACCTCCTGGCGTGCGGGCGCGGCGAGCTTTTTGTCAAAGGTCCACAGCTTCCATTGCCGCCGATGCTGATGTTCGACCGGGTCTCGGAAATCGCCGAGGTGGGCGGCGAATACGGCAAGGGCCTGGTGCGGGCCGTGCTCGATTTGAAGCCCGATTTGTGGTTCTTCCCTTGCCATTTTAAGGGCGATCCGGTGATGCCGGGCTGCCTCGGTCTCGACGCGCTTTGGCAACTGCTGGGGTTCTTTCTCGGCTGGCTCGGCGCGCCGGGCAAAGGCCGCGCGCTTGGCATGGGCGAAATCAAATTCTCGGGCCAGGTGCTTCCGACCATGAAAAACGTCGTCTACGGGCTCGACATTAAGCGGGTCATGCGCTCGAAGCTCGTGCTCGGTATCGCCGATGGCTGGTTGTCCGCAGATGGTACGATCATGTTCCGCGCGCTTGACCTCAAAGTCGGGCTGTTCCACGACGCGGCGCCGCAGCCGAGCAACACCTGATCGGGCGAAGGCCGGCGGCAGATTGGCTTGACGAGGCGAAGATGAGACGTGTCGTCGTCACTGGAATGGGTATTGTCTCATCAATCGGCAACAGCACCCAGGAAGTGCTGGCCTCGTTGCGCGAAGCCAAGTCAGGCGTTGTGCGCGCCGAGAAATACGCCGAACTTGGTTTCCGCTCGCAAGTCCACGGCGCGCCGACGCTCGACGCGAGCGAAGCGGTGGACCGCCGCGCTATGCGTTTTCTCGGCGGCGGCGCCGCCTGGAATCATGTCGCCATGGAGCAGGCGATTCGCGACTCCGCACTCGAAGCAAACGAGATTTCCAACGAGCGCACCGGGATTGTCATGGGGGCGGGAGGGCCGTCGACCCGCTCCATCGTCGAGGCCGCTGATATCGCCCGCAGCAAGGGACCGAAGCGGGTCGGCCCATTCGGGGTGCCGAAATCGATGTCCTCCTCACCGTCCGCGACGCTGGCAACCTGGTTCAAAATCAAGGGGCTGAGCTATTCGATTTCGTCGGCGTGCGCCACCTCGAACCATTGCATCGGCAACGGCTACGAGCTGATCCAGAACAACAAACAGGATTTGGTTTTCGCCGGCGGCTGCGAAGAGCTCGACTGGACGCTGAGCGTTTTATTCGATGCCATGGGTGCGCTGTCCTCGAAATTCAACGACACGCCGGCCAAGGCCTCGCGCGCCTACGACGCCGATCGCGACGGCTTCGTCATCAGCGGCGGCGCGGGTGTGCTGGTGCTCGAGGAGCTTGAGCACGCCAAGGCGCGCGGCGCCAGAATCTACGGCGAAGTCGCCGGCTACGGCGCGACCTCGGACGGCGCCGACATGGTAGCACCGTCCGGCGAGGGTGCGGCGCGCTGCATGCGCATGGCGCTCAAGGACGTAAAGCCGCGCATCGATTACATCAATCCGCACGCCACCTCGACGTCGATCGGCGATCTCAGGGAGATCGAAGCCATTCGTGAAGTCTTCGGCTCGGGCGATAAATGCCCGCCGATTTCCGCCACCAAATCGCTCACCGGACATTCGCAAGGGGCAACCGGCGTGCACGAGGCCATCTATTCCCTTTTGATGATGAATAACGGTTTTATCTGCGAGAGCGCCAATATCGAAAATCTCGATCCGGCATTTGCCGACATGCCAATCGTGCGCGAGCGCCGCGACAACGTCACGCTCGGATGCGTGCTGTCCAACTCATTCGGATTCGGCGGCACCAATGCGTCCATCGCCTTCAAGCGGCTGGACGTGTGACGCATGCCTGATCTTATGCACGGCAAGCGCGGCTTGGTCATGGGGGTCGCCAACGACCACTCGATTGCCTGGGGCGTCGCCCGGACGCTCGCGGCAAACGGCGCCAAGCTCGCCTTCACTTATCAAGGCGAGTCGCTGGGCAAGCGGGTAAAGCCGTTGGCGGCCTCGGTCGGCGCCGATCTGGTGATGCCGTGTGACGTCGAGGACGTCGCTTCGGTCGATGCCGTGTTCGCCGCGATCGAGCGGGATTGGGGCAATCTCGACTTTCTGGTTCACGCCATCGCGTTTTCCGACCGCACCCAGCTCACCGGCCGCTACGCCGATGTCACCCGCGAGAATTTTCTGCGCACCATGATGATCTCGTGCTTCGCCTTTACCGAGGCGGCGAAACGCGCGGCGGCGCTGATGCCGAATGGCGGGTCAATGCTGACGCTGACCTATAATGGCGGCGAACGCGCCATGCCGAATTATACCGCCATGGGTCCGGCAAAGGCGGCGCTGGAAGCCTCGGTTCGTTACCTCGCGGTCGATTTCGGCAGCCATGCGATTCGCGTTAACGCCATCTCGGCCGGACCCATCCGCACGCTGGCGGGCGCCGGCATCGGCGACGCGCGCATGATGTTCGCCTTCCAGCAGCGGCATTCGCCGCTGCATCGCGGCGTGACGCTCGATGAGCTCGGCGGCGCCGGCCTTTACCTGCTTTCGGATTTGTCGACCGGCGTGACCGGCGAGGTCCATTTTGTCGATTGCGGCTACAACGTCATCGCCATGCCGCACCCCGATGCGCTGCGCGCGGATCGCCAGCGCGATGGCGACGCGGGATCGTGACTTGAGACGCTTGTCCGCGCTGAAGGGGGCACTTGGGGCGCGAACTCGGAAATGCGTTGGCGCGGACGAACTGCCAGAGTCCGCTTTGTTTCGAAAGCGGCCGAGGTTGTTGCCTGGCGCGAATTGACGCGAGGGGCTAAATGGACACTTGACCTGCGCCAACTGGTTCCGATTGAAAGGCCGCATCGGGTCAAACGCGTTTCTTAGGCGGCTTCGAGCAATTGCCGCTTTCACTCCGACGGCGACAAAAAAATTGATCCATTACGGCAAGCGATGTGACGGGGCCACTTTAGACATTGCACTGACGGCGTTATGCACGGCTTACGGCAATTGAACGCCGAGCGGTCCATCGAGAAATCCGGCCCTGCTGCCACATCGCGACACCTGACAACGCGATGACGGGGATCGCTAGATACCGAATGATATCGGTCAAAAGCGGATCGGCGTGCAGAGGTGAATAGACATATATGCTGAGAAGCACACCGACGACGATGTTAGCTGCACGTAGCGTGCGGCGAAGCTGGCCCGCATTGATTGTTATCTCCATGTATTTGGACGGTGTTTAAGACCTCAGGCGATACACAGACCCTCGACAGCCATCTTACGAAAGAGATGCGGCGAGCCGGTCGAACCGTCCGGGTAGTGCTGAAGCTTTGATTGAAAAATTGGATTGGCAAATGCGGCCCTGAAGGAGCCCACGTTTTCCCAGACAGCGTAGTTGAGATACGTTCCGCTTCCACCAATGCCGCGATGCAATTGAGTCGAGATAAAGCCCGGTTGCGTCTTGAAGTAGCGCGCATCGTCGGCCCATGCGGCGATCAACGTATCCGTTTGCTCGGGTGCCACATGGAAGACATTGACCAGCACGACAGGTTCATCGCTCTCGTCCTTCAGTTGGTCCCGGATAGACACGCGCTCGTCCAGTTCCTGCAACGTAAGCATCGTTACTTCTCCTCTGTGAAATCCTCGT
>DATNNI010000282.1:0-36142 GCA_035601915.1 Xanthobacteraceae bacterium | reverse complement strand
TCAATAACTTCTACACGACGACGGTTTATGACAAGGGCAGTGAAGTCGTGCGCATGATCAAGGTCTTGCTCGGACCACGGCTGTTTCGCCAGGGCATGGACCTTTATTTCACGCGTCATGACGGCGAAGCGGCGACTGTCGAGCAATTCGTGCAATGCTTTGCCGACGTAAGCGGCCGCGATTTCACGCAATTCATGCGATGGTATACCCAGGCTGGCACGCCGGAAGTGGTGGTCGCTACGCACTACGACGCGCCGACGAAAACCTATCGCATCGACGCCAAGCAAAGCACTCCGCCGACGCCGGGCCAGCCGCACAAAGAGCCGATGGTCATTCCGCTCGCGCTCGGCCTCGTGGGTAAAGACGGACGCGATTTGCCGCTTCTGCTCGAGGGCCGGCGGCTCGACGACGGCGTGATCGAAGTAAGTAAGCCCGATCAAAGTTTCGTTTTTTCGGGCGTCGCCGAGCCACCGATACCGTCCGTGAATCGTAACTTTTCCGCGCCGATAAAACTCAATTTGCCGCTCGACCCGCGCGAACTGCATTTTCTCGCGTCCCATGACACCGATCCGTTCAACCGCTGGCAGGCGCTGCAAACGTTGGCGATGTCGCTTCTTACCGAGGCCGTCGCCGCGTTGCGCAACGGAACCACCCCGCGCAGCGACGACGAGCTTATCGACGCTTTGGCGGGCGTTCTCGGCAACGGCAGCCTGGAGCCGGCCTTTATCGCGCTCACGCTGACGCCGCCGAGCGAGGCCGATATCGCGCGCGAAATCGGATGCGATGTCGATCCGGACGCGATCTACCGGGCGCGCCGGGCTTGGCGCGCGGCAATCGGCGAGCGCCTGCAGCCGGCGTTGACGGAAGCTTACCGTCGGCTGTCGACGTCCACTCCGTATCGCCCGGATGCGGCAGGAGCCGGGCGGCGTGCGCTGAAGAACCTCTGCCTTGACCTCTTGGCAGCGACGGGCGCAGCTGGCGCCATTGCACTTGCGCTCTCACAATACCAAAGCGCAGACAACATGACCGATCGCATGGCCGCGCTGGAGACGCTTACCCAACACGATCGGCCCGAGCGCGTGCAAGCACTCGAGGATTTTTACACCCGCTACGCCGACGATCCGCTCATTATCGACAAATGGCTTTCCCTCCAGGCGGCGATCCCGGAGCCGGGGGCGCTTGGGCGGGTCCGGGCTCTGACCTCGCACCCGGCATTTTCGATCGCGAATCCCAATCGTATCCGTGCGCTGATCGGCTCTTTCGCTCAAGCCAACCATACCCAATTCAATCGGATCGACGGCAAGGGCTATGATTTTGTGGCCGATATCGTGCTCGCGCTCGATTCAAAGAATCCTCAGGTGGCGGCCCGCTTGACCGGCGCGTTTCGTTCGTGGCGCGCGCTCGAACCACGCCGTCGTGAACGCGCCGAGCATACGCTACGCCGTATCGCCGCCGCATCGAGTTTATCGCGCGATGTCGGCGATATTGTCGCGCGCACGCTTTCGGGCGGGTAAAGGCTCCGCCGCGCCGGCGCGAGACGATCGATTATGAGCGACAGTCCACCCCCAAAAAGCCGCAGGCGAATAAGAGCGCTCCTGCTCAGCGATCGCATCGACACCTCAAATCTTGAACACGACCACGTCGTTTCGACAGCGCCGCTGACATACAAATTCGGCAAGGATGGTCACGTGACGCTGTTCCGGTACGGCGTCGCAGTACTCATGGGACTGACGGGTCCGGAAGAAAACGAGGTTTTGCGCGGTCTGCAAAAGCGCCTTATCCGGCCGATCATGCCGTCCGAGGAAGAAACCGTGCTGATCGAGCTTACGCCCGACAAGGAAGATCAAATACTTCCCGGCGGCCCGATTATGCTGAAGACAGTGACGCCCGACCATTTGATCGTGATCGCCGACGCGCTGTCCAAGAGCGTCGTGCTGGCGCGCGATGAACGCGAAGTCACCGCCGTGTTCGAAACCGTCGAGCCGTTTACCCGGCAATTGGCCGAACAGGGTCGCGCCGTCGCCGGCCGGCGCACCATTCTCAAGCACATCGGCAATGCGCTATTGGTGCAACATCGCGTGTCCGGCCGCGTCGCCGTTGCGGAAAAGCCGGACGTGGTTTGGGACCGCCCCGATCTGGACCGTCTCTATTTGCGGCTGGAAGACGAGTACGAACTGAAGGAACGCGCGGAAGCTTTGGCGCTCAAGCTCAGGGTCATCGCCGACACCGCCGAAGTCCTGACCGACATCATCGATACAAAGCGATCGCTGCGGCTGGAAATCATCATCGTCATCTTGATCGCGGTCGAACTCGTCATTGCCGGTTATCAGACGCTGCATTGATATTTGCTTTCGCAGTCCTCTCGAACGCAGCTGAGGGCTTGTGCGCGATGGGTACGAGATCGTCGCCAAGTCCGCGGCGGATAAGTCCCCACAATCCGCGCTTCTCGATGAGGATGACGACAATCGAAAAAGTTCCCAAAAGAATGAGATTCCAGGCCCCAAGCCCGGCGAGATACTGCCGCAGCACGAAATAGATGAAGGTGCCGATGATCGGCCCCTCGAAACTACCAATGCCACCGATCACCACATTAAAGATGATGAGCACGGTCCAGTCGGTCATGCTGAAGGAGGCCGACGGCGCGATGCGCAATTTCTGCAAGGTGATGACGGCGCCGGCGATACCAAGGAACGGCGCGGTACCGAGAAAGCAAAGAATACGGGCATGCGTGACGTTGACGCCGACGGCGGCGGCGCCTTCTTCGTTATCGCGCATTGCGGTCAGCCCGACGCCGATACGCGAGCGCAACAGGAAATACGTTGCCAGCATGGCCACTGCCGCGAGGCCGAATGCGAGCCAATAAACGGCCGCCAGCCTATCGTCGCGCGCACGCCCGAAGGAAAGCACGATCGAGAGCGGCAAGCTCGTACCCGAGCCGCCGCCCCAGGCGTTGAGCTTGCCCGAGGCGAGCATCAAGAGTTCGGCCACCACCCAGGTGCCGATGGCGAGGTAGGCGGTGCGCAGACGGAAGACCAGCATCATGGTCGGTACCGCAACCGCCAGTGCAACCAGTCCGGCCAACACAATCGATAGATACGGATTCACGCCGGCCAGCGCCGCGAAACCGAAGAACGCATAGGCGCCGACGCCGACATAGGCGTGCTGCCCGACGGTAACGATGTCGGCGTAGCCGGCGAGCAGATTCCACATGACCGCCAGCACCAGCATCGACATGAATTCGGTGAGCAGCACGACGTGGTTGGCATCGAACAAAAACGGCGCCGCCGCCATCGCAACGACGCCGGCTGCGAACATTGCGCGCGCGCCATTGAGGATCAGCATCTGCCCCATACTCAGTACTTCGGAAACAGGCCCTGCGGGCGCAGCGCCAGTACGATGAGAAATACGATATGGCCGGCCATGATCTGCCAGGCGATGTCGAATTGGCCGCCAACCGCCTGCGCGACGCCGAGGATGACGCCACCGGCGAGCGAGCCCCACAGGCTGCCCAGGCCACCCATCACGATCACCTCGAACGCCACCAAAAGCCTGGTCGGACCGGAGGCCGGATCGAAGTTGGTCCAGATCGACACGAAACTCGCAGCGATGGCGATGGTGACGAAAGTGATGCCCATGGCAACGGCATAAATTCGCACCGAGGACAGGCCAATAAGATTAGCGGCGGCGACGTCGTCGGAGACGGCGCGGATCTTGGCGCCGATGCCGGTGCGGTAAAGCAAGAGGTCAAGCGCCGCTACGAGCGCCACAGCGGTGAAAAAGGTCGCAATCTGGAACAGGCCGACATTGATGCCGTTGCCGAGCGCGACGGTTGCCGTTTCCAGCCGGCCGCCCGAGATTTTTTGCGGATCGGCGCCGAAACCTTCGAGCAAGCCGTTCTCGATGATGATCGACAAGGCGAAGGTGACGAGGATCACCAGCAGCACGTTTTCGCCGACCACGCGCTGCAACAGGAAACGCTGCAGGACAAAACCGAACAGGAAAGCGACCGGAAGCACAATCAAGGTGGCGACGACAGGGTTTACGCCAAGCAGCGTGCTCAGAAGCAGCAGCGCGTAACACGTCAGCACGATGAAATCGCCGTGCGCGACGTTGATGAAACGCATGACACCCGCCGAGAGCGATAGCCCGATGGCGAACAGCGTGTAGAGCCCACCGAGCATGACGCCTTGCAGCAATTGATTGGCCCAAATCGCGATCATCGTTTCGCTCAAAGTCCGAAGTAATGCTTCGTGACGAGATCGCGGGGCACATCGCCGGGACGTCCGGACAGCGATACGCTGCCTTCGAGCAAGCAGTAGAAACGGTCGGCGACGGAGAGCGAACGCTCGATGTCTTGTTCGACGATAAGGATGCCGATGCCGCGGGCCTTGATCTGCGGAATGAGCGTGTAGAGTTCGTTGACCACGAGCGGCGCCAAGCCGAGGCTGATCTCGTCGCATAGCAGAAGGCGCGGATTGGCCAGAAGCGCACGCCCAAGCGCCACCATCTGCTGCTGACCACCAGACAGCGATCCGGCCTTCTGCCGCCGCCGGTCCTCGAGCACTGGAAACAGCCGCCAAATGTCGGCGAATCCGATTTCGCCTTTGCGCCCAACATCCCAGCCGAGACCCAGATTTTCCTCCACCGACAGCGAAGGAAATAGTCTTCGTCCCTCCGGCACCAGCATGATACCGGACGCGACAATCGCTTCCGTGCTGCGGCCAACGATCGCCTCGCCGGCGTAACTGATATTTCCTTCCACGCGATCGGCTTGACCGATAATGGCTTTAAGCAGCGTCGACTTTCCGGCGCCGTTGGCGCCGATGATGGACACGATTTCGCCCGCGCCGACTGCGATGTCGACGTGGTTGATGGCGCGGAATTTCTCGTAGAAAACCGACACGTCTTCGACCGCGAGCAGCGTGGTTGATGCTGTCGTTGCCATGCCGGATCACGTCCCGAAATAAGCTTCCTTCACGCGCCGGTCGGCAAGCACGTCCTGCGGCGCACCCGAGGCTATGAAGCTGCCGCCGGAAAGCACCGCGAGACGGGTGACGACGCGGCGCAGCGCCTGGATCACGTGCTTGATCCAAACGATGGTGACGCCGCTGCGGTGGACGTCCTTTATGGTGCCGATCAGGACGTCACATTCGACTTCAGTCAGGCCGCCGGCGATCTCATCAAGCAAAAGGAGGCGCGGGCGCAATGCCAGCGCCTTCGCGAGCTCAAGCTGCTTCATATCGAGGAGGGCGAGCTGTCCGGCTGGAAGGCCCGCGCGATGCGCCAAGCTTGCGCGGCTAAGGACGGCCTCGGTTTCCGGCTTGGCACGAGCCAACGACATTTTGCCGCCGTGAACAGCCGCCGTCAGCACGTTCTCGAACACGCTCATGCGAGCAAACGGCTTTGGGATTTGATAGGTGCGGCCGATGCCGAGACGGCAACGGTGCCACGGCCGCATGCGCGTGACGTCGCCGCCAGCAAAGATGATGCGGCCGCCGCTTGGCGGCAAGACGCCGGCGATCATGTTGAATAATGTCGTCTTGCCCGCCCCATTCGGTCCAAGAATGCCTACGATCTCGCCCTCATCTACTTTGAAATCGAGCCGATCAATCACGACAAGGCCGCCGAAGGTACGTGAAAGCGAAGCGAGTTCGAGCATCGGCGCCGTTGTCCCATTCATTGGGGCTGATTGCAATCAACTCGAATATTGCAACGGCTTGGAAGGAAATTTTCGACTACAGCATAAAAGATGGTTGCAGAGCGCAATCGCAGGCATTTTATCATTTTAATTGTCGGCTATAATGCGGTTCCCAATCGAATAGCAATCAAGCGAAGACATCGGAGGGTCTGGACATGCGCAGACCGCGGATCAATCGCAGACGGTTTCTTGCGACTGCCGGCGCCGGAGCGCTTGCGGCCACGCCGCTTCGCCGTGTGTCCGCGGAGCCGCGAACGATCCGGATCGGCTTTGTGGCGCCAATGACCGGTTTCCTCGCATTTTTCTCTGAGCACGTACCATTTGTGATGAACCAGGTCGCCAAAGCGACTGGAAATAAGATCACAGTTAGCGGCCAAGAGTATCAGTTTGAAATCCTGTTACGCGATACCCAGTCCAGCCCAAATCGGGCGGCCGAGGTCGCCTCCGAGCTCATTCTAAAGGACAATGTCAGCCTAATGCTCTCCGGCGCAGCACCCGAGACCACCAACCCGGTTGCCGATCAATGCGAGGTCAATGGTGTCCCGTGCCTGACAAACGATGCTCCGATCGAGCCGTATTTCCTCGGCCGCCGCGGTGACCCGAAGGTCGGCTTCGAGTGGACCTATCACTTTTCCTTCGACACGCTGAGCCAGACCCGCACGTTTATCGGCTCGTGGAAGGAAATGCAGACCAACAAGGTGGTGGGCGGCCTTTGGCCGAATGACACCGATGGGCGGACTTATGCCGGCATCTACGCCAAGATGCTCGAGCAAGAGGGCTACCGTCTTGTCGATCCGGGCCGGTTTGACATGCCGTCGGGCACCTACAATGCCCAGATCGCGGCATTCAAAGGCGCAGGCGTGGAGATCGTTACCGGCGTTCTGCCGCCGCCGGAATTCACGTTGTTCTGGAATGGCTGCGCCCAGCAGGACTACCGGCCGAAAATTGTCACGCTCGGAAAGGCGCTCGAATTTCCCGCCGGCGTGGTGCCGCTCGGCGATCGGGCCATCGGATTGACGACCGATGCGATTTGGGCGCCGAGCTTCCCGTTCAAGTCGGGGCTTACCGGTCAGAGCGCGCAACAGCTCGCCGACGCCTACGAACAAGAAAGCGGGCATCAGGCGTCATTCATGCTGGGCGGCCGGCACGGTTTGTTTGAAGTGGGCATTCACGCGTTGAAACAGGCCCGCAGCGCCGATCACGCGTCGATCCGCAATGCTCTGCGCGATATCGATTACGACTCAATTTGTGGGCACATCAATTTTAATGGCGGCATGTTCCCGAATGTCTGCTCCACACCAATTGTGACGGTGCAATGGAACCGCGGCATCAAGCATCCGTACGAAATGTTTGTGGTATCGACGACAGCACCCAACGTCCCCGTCCAGGCCAAGCAGTTTTTCATTCCTTATTCCTGAGGACGAAAGCCGCCGCCGTTGAGCGGCTTAGCTCGGCGCCCGTGCGCCGTCCGATAAAGGCGTTGCCCTACCCCTTGGACAACGACCGATCGAGTTTACAGCCTCTAAAATACTGTCTACCCTCGCTTATAGCGAAGCCGGGGATAGCTCTGCTGCCAAGAGCGTGCGCAAAAGTACTGGCGAGGCATTTTGCCTCGCGATTGCCGACAAAGCGCGCTGGTGTCGCCCATGGTTGAAGTCAATCGGCGAACAGTTTCGGAGCGGGACCAGCCCGGCTCTTGGAGCCAGGTTATTCATAACTTCTTCGGCGACTCAAATGTTCGGCTGCGAGAGCAGGAACGTTTTTCCGCCGACGTCGTACATGGGCATTTCGGCAATGTGGAAATTTCCAGAATTACCAGCTCCAGTGAATTTACCGAGCGAACGTCGCGCCATGTCCGGAAAGATGGCCGCGATCACTTCGTCCTCGTCAATGTCCGCAACGGCGACGTTCGATTAAAGCAGCGTGCGCGCGACCGCGAGATTCCGACAGGCGCCTTTGCGCTTTTCGACTTGAATAGCCCGTGGACCTGGGAGCACGTGCGGCAGACGGAAATCATCAACGTCACGATACCCGCATTCATGCTGCGATCGCGGCTGCGGACGGTCGATCAACTCGTGTGTATTCCAGCCGACGGCAAAACCGGGCTATGGGGAATCACGTCCGATTTGATGCGTTCATTGAGCGAGCAGCTGGCCTCTGTGACGTCGCCCGCGGCCTATGCTTATAGTAGCCACTTGGTGGAGCTCATCGCGCTCGCTTTCGAGGCCGGCGACATCGACGCGCTTGAAAGCGAGAACACATCGGTGCGCACGGCGCTGCGGCGCCGTTGTATCGGCTTCATGCGCGCCAACCTCGCGGACCAGGCGCTTGATCCGGAAAGAATCAGTTCGTCGATGGGCATATCGGTGCGCTACCTGCACCGCGTCTTTCAGGACGAGAGCGAGACTGTTTGCGCGTCGTTGCGCGAGCTCCGCCTTGATGCAGCGCGCAAGGCTCTTGCCAACCCGGCGAATGGCCGAATTGCGATCAGCGAAATCGCGCTGCGCTCCGGCTTCAAAAGCGCCGCCCATTTCGCGGCTGCCTTTAAGAGCAAGTATGGGATTTCGGCGAGCGAATGGCGCCGCAGCGCGCAAGTCGAACTCCCCACCATGGGCGGTGAATAACCTCGGCGTTGAGGCGCACCAACGGCAGCAGCTTTTGGTGTTTTTCTGTTGAGGCACAATTTCTTGTTCTTCAGCGCTCAATTCCGCGGGCCCGGTTGCTCCAGCCTCACCAGCATCTATTGTCTTGTCCGGGCGACTTAATGGCGACTTTCAAGAGCATGGAAGCGATGCGAGGTTTCCGTGAAATTCGGCATATTTCTGCCCAATGGCAGCAACGGCTACATAATCTCGCGAGCCAGTCCGCAATATTCCCCGACATTTGCCCACAATAAAGCGATCGCCATAGAAGCCGAACGACAGGGCTTTCACATGATCCTGTCGATGATGAAGTACCGCGGCTTCGGCGGCGAAACTGGATTTTGGGATGGATGCCTGGAGACCTTCACGCTAATGGGTGCACTCGCAGCGGTCACCAATCGGGTGGAACTCTACCCTTCGGTGACCTTGCTCGCGCATCATCCGGCGGTCGTAGCGCGGATGGTGGCGACCATCGACGACATCAGCGAGGGCCGCTGCGGCCTCAACATCGTGACCGGATGGAATAGGCCGGAATACGTCCAAATGGGCCTGTGGCGAGGCAACGATTATTTCGAGCAAAGGTACCAATACGCGCGAGAATACGTGCAGATCCTCAAACAGCTCTGGCGTGACGGCACGGTTACCTGCCGCACCGAGCATTTCACCCTCGAGGACTGTCACTGTTATCCGCAGCCGCGCCGTGAAATTCCACTCGTGTCGGCCGGGCAGTCGGAAGCAGGTTTTCAATTCGTTGCCGAATACGCCGACGAAAGCTTCATGGTCACCGATCGCTGGCATTTGAAGGAGAAGGTGGACCGCCTCAAGGCGGCCGGAGCTGGCAGCGGGCGCAAGGTCGGCGGCTACGCGCTCTTCCAGATTATCAGCGCCGAGACGGAGAGCGAGGCGAACAAGGTGCAGGCGGAGATCGTGCACGGCGTTGATTTGGTCGCACTCGGAAATATGCTCCATAGCGCGTCATTGGACAGCAACAAGGGCGGCAGCTCAGAACACCATTTGGCCGGCCTGTCGCGAACACCGGCACAGGGTCATGGCGCGTTCATGAGCATTCCGACGATCTGCGGTTCGTATGAAAGCGTCGCCGAGCAGCTTGACGAAATCGTTGCCGAAAGCGGAATCGATGGTTGCCTGTTCAGCTTCCCCGATTTCGTCGAAGGCATCCGCGATTTCGGCGAGCATATCTACCCAAGGCTCTCGTGCACCAAGGGAGCCGCCAAAGCTGCGGTTATCTGAAGGCGGCAGCGTTGCCCGCGCGCCGGTTTTATCGGGGCGCAATCCGGCTTAGATCCGCTCGGTTGAATTAATCGGTTGCCCAGCATGTGCGCCGGGCTCGCCGCCCATCGCGCCGAACGCCGCACTACGCGCTTGATTTGACTCGCTCTTTTGCGCACAGCCGCGCGGCGGCGGCTTTGAACTCTGCAGCGGCGTGAAATCGCACCGTCGGAAAAGACGGCGGCAATAGCTTTTTAGAAAATGCTGACTCTCGACAAATCAGCGCACATCGATTCTTATGCACTGATTCGGAGGAGATGCGGCACATCCTTCCGGACGCAGGTGCAGGGGACCGTCCGAACGGAGGCAGGCGATGGCGCGCGCCGAAACGGCGAGTGCGTCTCTACGTTCAGATTCCATCCAGGGGCTGGCAAAGTCGATCGCCAAACCCGCCTATCGACGCCTCCTGAACGTCGAGCCGCTGCTTCGTCGGACCGTTCCGGCTCTGATCGTCGCGTTTCTGATAACGATTTGCATCGGCGCGGTCGTTCAGGTTCTCGAGCAACGCCGTCAGCTCATCGTCCAGTCCCGGCAGGCGATTGAAGCGCTCGCGGATGTAACCGCCGTCCAGCTCGAGCATTCGGGACGAGACCTTAGGGGAAATTCCAGTCGAACGTCGGCTGCGCTCGAGCACGCGCTGCCGGCATGGGCGGATGCCGAACTTTCCGTCGTGGTCGCCGATTCCGAAGGCATAATTATCGGCAGCGTGCCGGCCGATCCGGAGAAGCTCGGGCGTCCGATCCTGGACGTGCTCGGCGTCGCCCAGCCTTTGACAGTCCTTGGTAACGCCAGCACGCTCGAGGTCACGTTGCCCAATGGCACCGCCGCCTTGGCCGCGGTGCGGCCATTGCGCAATCCGTTGGGACTATTTGCCGTCGTTGAGACCGCGAGCCGCGCACTCATAACATGGCGCTCAACCACGGCGTTGAACGTTACGCTTTCGGCAACGACCAGCTTCGTCGTTCTCATTCTCGGTTTCGCATTTCATTGGCAGGCTACGCGCGCCAGAGAGGCGGATCTGATCCACGATACCGTGCGCGGCCGCATTGACACCGCGCTCAATCGCGGCCGTTGCGGCTTGTGGGATTGGGATTTGGCGCGCGGACGCATTTTTTGGTCGCATTCGATGTTCGACATGCTCGGCCTGCCCGCAAAGGACGAACTACTTACTTTCGGAGAGCTCAAGGCGCTGGTTCATCCGGACGATATCGACCTCTACGGACTTGCGACACGGCTTGCCGACGCGAAGGCACAGTCAATCGACCACGCCTTTCGCATGCGCCATGCCGACGGCCGCTGGCTGTGGTTGCGCGTACGATGCGAGTTGGCCCGCCAGGAGGACGAGCCGGGGCTGCATCTCATCGGTATCGCAGTCGACGTTTCGGAACAGAAGGATCTTATGGCGAAAACGACGGCGGCTGATTTGCGGCTGCGGGACGCTATTGAGACGATCCCGGAAGCTTTCGTGTTGTGGGACGCCGATAACCGCCTGGTTCTGTGCAACTCCAATTTTCAGGAACTGCACCGCCTGCCGGACAGCGCGGTTCTTCCGAGCACCCCCTACTCCGCCGTCGTCGCCGCGGGCAAAAAGGCCATAATCCGCACGACCAACGCCAGCGAGGACGGGCAGCCGCAAGGGGCGCGCACGTTCGAAGCGCAACTCAACGACGGCCGTTGGATGCACATCAGTGAACGGCGCACAAAGGACGGGGGTTATGTGTCCGTCGGTACCGATATCACCAAGATCAAGCAGCACGAGCAAAAGCTCGTCGACGGCGAGAAAAGGCGAATCGCCACGATCGCGGACTTGCGCAAATCCCAGCAAATGCTGGAGCATCAGACCGGAGAGCTTGCCGATCTGGCGCTAAAATACGCCGAGGAAAAGACCCGCGCCGAGGATGCCAACCAAGCAAAATCAAAGTTTTTGGCCAACATGAGCCATGAACTGCGTACGCCGCTGAATGCGATCATTGGCTTTTCGGAAATCATGGAATCGGCAATGTTCGGGCCGCTCGGCGCGAAAAAATACGGCGAATATTCGCGCGACATCCGCGAAAGCGGCCAATACCTGCTCGACGTCATCAACGACATTCTCGACATGTCGAAGATCGAAGCTGGCGGCATCCATCTTCATCCCGAGACCGTCGAGCTCGACGATATCCTGGCCGAGTGCACGCGCGTCGTCTTCGGTCGAGCGAACGAAAAGAGATTGACGCTGAGCTCCCGAGTGGCGCCCGCTCTGACCCTCAAGGCCGACCGCCGTGCGCTGAAGCAAATAGCGCTCAATCTTTTATCGAACGCCGTGAAATTCACGCCCGACGGCGGTTCCGTAACCGTCCACGGAAGGCTGCGCGGCGGGCAGGTCACCATCGCAATCTCCGACAACGGCATCGGCATTCCGAGGGACGCCCTGCGCAAACTCGGCCGGCCGTTTGAGCAAGTGGAAAGTCAATTGACGAAGCGGCATCAAGGCTCCGGACTCGGATTGGCGATCGCAAAATCGCTCGCCGAGTTGCACGGCGGAAGAATGCGCATTCGCTCGGTTCTCGGCGTCGGCACGACCGTGGTGGTGCGGCTGCCGTTGAAAAACCGGCAAGTCGCGTACCGGGAAGCGAAGGCCGGCTAAAGCATGATCCCGAAAAGCTTGCCCTTGGACTTGATCCGAGGGTGGACACCGGTTTTCGGAAAAGATCATGCTCCATCAACAAGCTAGAGCGCGATGACGATTCGAAGAGAAGTCATCGCGCTCTAAGGGCGCGCTCCGAGGAGCCGCACGAAACATTCCCGCGTTTCGCGTTCCATTTCAGCAAGGTGCGCTTGCAGTGCCGGAAAATCCGGCAGATCCGCAGCGCGGGTGAGAAGTCCGAGAACTCCGAAGCTCGCCGTTTTTGGGTCGAAAGCGCCGGGCAGGCAAAGCCGCAAGATTTGCGTCAGATCGTGGTAGAGCCGCACCGCCGGCCGCAGAATTTCGGCGTCCTCCGGCCTGAGAATTTCGTCGCGCACCGCGAGTTCGAGAACGCGCGCCGTAGAAACATCGAGAATTTCCGGCGCCGCCGCTGCATTCACCAATTGCAGATATTGGCCGATAAATTCAATGTCGATCAGGCCTCCGGCGGCGTATTTGAGGTCCCACGCGTCGGTGTCGCCCTTTTCTTTCGCGATCGCGCCTCGCATTTCGATGACATCGGCCGCAACCGCCGCGGCGTCGCGTTGGCGGCAGAGCACGTCATGAATCGCCGATTCGACGCGTACCGCAAAAGCCGGCGAGGCCGCGACAACGCGCGCCCGCGTCAACGCCATATGCTCCCACGTCCAAGCTTCGCGCTCCTGGTAGCTGATAAATCCGTCAATGTGCGTCGCCAGCGGGCCAGAGCGCCCTGAGGGCCGCAACCGCATGTCAACCTGATACAGGACGCCATAATTGGTCTGCACCGTGAGCGCACTGATCAGGCGTTGCGTGAAGCGGGCAAAATATTGCGCGCCGTAAAGCGGACGCTTGCCGTCGGACTCCGGTTCTTCGTCATCGAAATCGTAGATGACCATGAGATCGAGGTCCGAGGTCGCGGTCATCTCGCGCGCACCGAGCCGGCCGAGCGCGACAATTGCAATTTCCTGGCCGGGGATCCGCCCGTGGCTGCCGATAAAATCCTGCTCGACGCGCGCCTTGAGCGCGCGAATAAGGGCGTCAGCCAGTTCGGCGAAAACATCACCCGCACGATCGGCGGAAAGTGAGCCCGAAAGGATGCGCGCGCCGATCAAAAACATGTGTTCCTGGCCAAACAGACGGATTGCGTCGAGCACCTCTTCATAACCCCGCGCCTCCCCTACCGCCCGCGCCAACCCCTCCTCGAGCTCCTTCGCGCCGGGCAATGCGGCGAACGAAGCGGGATCGATCAGTGGGTCGATGACATGCGGATGCCGGGCCAGAATATCGGCGAGCCGCGGCGCGGTGCCGAGAATAAGCGCGATGAAACCGACCAGCTCCGGTTTCTGGCGCAACAATGACAGCAAGCGCCCCCCGGCCCGCAATCCGGCGAGAAACTGGTCGAAAGCCGCCAGCGCCGCGTCCGGATTATCGGTCGTCGCGAGCTGCTGGATGATAATCGGCACCAGCTCGTCGAGGTTTTTGCGAGCCTGCTCGCCGCGCAAAGCCCGATAAGCCGCGCCGCGCCAGCGCCGCACCGCCGCATCGACCTCGCGCGGCTGGCGAAATCCCAATTCCGCAAGCCGGTCGAGCGTCGGGCTAGTGTCCGCGACCGGACCGGTAAAGGAAAGATGCTGAGATGAATCCCCTGCCGCGGGAGCTGTTTCGAACAACCGAACGTAATGTTTCTCGACCGTGCGCAAGTGCCCGAGCAGGACGCTTGCGAAAGCATCGCGGTCGGCGAAGCCGAGGAAGCGCGCAAAATCCTCAAGCTCCGCCGGGTCGGACGGCAGCGAATGTGTTTGCTCATCCGCGCGCATTTGCAGGCGATGCTCGACGAGCCGTAAGAAATCGTAAGCTCCGGTCAATTCGTCGCGCGCGGAAGTACCTATCCAGCCGCCAGCCGCCAGCGCCGCAAGTGTCGCCACCGTACCGCGGTCGCGAAGTACATTGTGGCGCCCGCCGGCGATCAGCTGCTGGGTTTGCACGAAAAACTCGATCTCTCGAATGCCGCCGCGGCCGACTTTGACGTTGTGCCCCTCGACGGCGATTTCACCGTGACCGCGGTAGACATGAATTTGCTGCTTCATCGCGTGCACGTCGGCGACGGCGGTAAAGTCGAGATATTTGCGCCAGATGAAGGGGGAAAGCTCGCTTATGAACTGGGCGCCGGCATCGAGATCGCCGGCGCAGGCACGCGCCTTGATCAGCGCCGCGCGCTCCCAAGTCTGGCCCCGGCTTTCGTAATAGTCGAGCGCTGCGTCGGTCGATATCGCAATCTGGGTGGAAGACGGGTCGGGCCGCAGCCGCAGATCGACGCGAAACACATATCCGTCGGTGGTCCGCTCTTGCAAAAGCTTGACCAAATCTCGCGTCAGCCGGGTGAAAAACGGCGTCGCCTCTACGCCGTCTGCCAATACCGGAACGGCCGGATCAAAAAACACCATGAGATCAATATCACTGGAATAATTCAGCTCATGGGCGCCCATCTTTCCCATGGCGAGGACCATGTAACCGGAGCCAATTTCGGGGTTTTTTGGATCGGTCAAGCGGATCTTCCGGCTTTTGGCAGCTTGGGCGAGCAAGTGACGAACGCCGACGCGAAGCGCGGTGTCGGCAACGTCGGTAAGCGATGCGGTCACGCGAGCAAGCGGCCAAACTCCGCCAATGTCGGCGAGCGCAATCAAGAGTGCCGCCTCAGCCTTCATGCGGCGGAGAACGCGCATCACACGCGCGGTGTCCGATGCCGCCGCGCCGGATCCGCGGGCGGTCTTCAAGAGTTTGGCGAATTCTTCTTCGGGACTGTTCGTGATCAGACGCAACAGGCGGTCCGGATCGGCGCAGACGAGGTCCCAAAGGTAAGGCGCGGTACCAGCGATTCCGGCGAGCAGGGCGCCAAGCCGCGGGTTCGCCGCCATCAACGATTTTAACGACTTGCCGGCCGCGCTTCCCGCTATGCCCGATATCCATTCAGCGCTCCGATTGCGGCCATTCGCGGAGACGCGCGGCATCGCGCCGGCGAGCCGACGAAACAATGCGCCATCCTCAACTTTGCTGATTGGGCGCTTCCCGGATTTAGCCGCCCGCATCAGGCGCCCGCGGGCCCTGCCCGCGGCAAAGCAATGATGCTTTTCAAGCCGGGTTCATTGTCTTCGAGCTTGAGTTCACCGCCGTGAAGCCGCGCAACCGCGGCGGCAAGACTTAAGCCCAGCCCCGAGCCGGGCTGCGACCTGCTTTGCTCCAGCCGGACGAACCGCTCGACCACGCGGCCGCGATCGGCCGCGGCAATCCCCGGCCCGTGATCGGCAACCGTCAGCGTGATGCGATCGGCCTCGGCCCCGGCTTTCACCACGATTTCCGCGGGCGCGCCGTTGGGTTTGACCGATTCCGGCGCGGCATACTTGATCGCGTTGTCGATCAGATTAGCGAGCGCCTGACTGATCAATTCGCGATTGCCGCGCACCGGCGCCTCTGCGGATGTCTCGACCTTGAGAGCCAGTCCTTTCTCGTCCGCCAGCGGCTCATACAATTCGCCGACGTCGCGGGCGATCGCCGCGGCGTCGAACTCCACCATGTTGTCGCGCGCATGACCGGATTCCGCGCGGGCAATCATCAACAACGCGTCGAATGTGCGAATGAGCTCATCCGATTCACCGATGGTGGATTCCAGCGCGGCGCGATATTCGGCCTCGCCGCGGGCGCCGCGCAATGCCTGTTCGCAGCGGTTGCGTAATCGGGTCAACGGCGTTTTGAGATCGTGCGCGATATTATCGGATACTTCCTTCAATCCGCCCATGAGGCCTTCAATACGCTCCAGCATGGCGTTGAGGTTGTCGGCCAGACGGTCAAGCTCGTCACCGGTACCGGCTACCGGCAGTCTGCCCGTAAGATCGCCGGCCATAATCGTCTGCGCTTTCTCGGTCATGGCGTCGATCCGCTTGAGCACACGGCGGCTGACAAAGAAGCCGCCGCCGAGACCGAGCACGACCACCAGCGCAATAGACCAGCGTCCGGCATTAGCGATGATGGCGTAGATGCGTTCACGTTCCTCGAGATCGCGTCCCACCAACAAGCGAAAGCCGCCGGGCATTTCCACAACGCGCACCAGCGCCCGATGCTCGCTTTCTTCCGACGATTCGATGCGGCGATAACTCGATTCAAACCATCCCTCATGATCGAGAACGCCTGGCTCCAACGAACTGACATTGCCGGCAAGACCTTCGCCGCTCGGCGTGGTCAGCAGATAAAGACTTGAACCCGGACGCCGCGCCCGCAAATCGAGAATTGTCTCCAACCGCCGGATTCCGCCGGTCTCGTATTGCTCGCGCAGCACGTTGACTTCCAGGTTGACCCGATTGGTAATTTGGTCGGTGATCAGTCGGCGCGTGTTCAACGCGAAGTAGCCGAGCAGCGATATCGCGAATATGATAAAGACCAATAGATAGACCAGCGTCAGCCGAAACGCCGTGGCGCGCATCAGCTTTCCGAGCGCCGCAGCTACTTCAGGGCGATAATGGAAGCGTTTCAGCAGAGCCATGCTCATTAGTGTAACGCGTTTCGCTGTTTGAAGCGAACAAACACGCAAAAGGTTAAAGCAAGATGGGGCCTCTCGCGGGCATTCGTATTGTCGAGTTCGCCGGCATCGGTCCCGGCCCGATGGCGGCCATGCTGTTCGCCGATCTCGGCGCCGAAGTCGTCCGCATCGATCGGACCACCGCGAGCGACCTCGGCATCGACATGCCGACAAAATTTGAATTGCTGCACCGCTCGCGCCCATCGATCGCCGTTGATCTCAAACGACCCGAAGGAATTGCGCTTGCGATCGAGCTCATCGAAAAAGCCGATGCGCTGATTGAAGGTTTCCGGCCGGGCACAATGGAACGTCTTGGCCTCGGCCCCGACGCCGTGCTCGCGCGCAATCCGCGCCTCGTTTATGGCCGGATGACCGGATGGGGACAATCGGGACCGCTGGCGCAGGCGGCGGGTCATGACCTCAACTATCTCGCTTTAGCAGGAGCGCTGCACGCCATCGGCCGCTCCGGCTCAAAACCCACGCCGCCGCTCAACTTGGTGGCGGATTTCGGTGGCGGCGCGCTCTATCTCGCGTTCGGCATGGCCTGCGCCATGCTTGAGGCGCAGCGCTCCGGCAAAGGACAAGTGGTGGACGCGGCGATGACCGAAGGCGCGGCGTCGTTGATGACCTTGTTCTACGGCTTGCATGCGGCGGGGCTGCACAGCCTGCAGCGCGGCACGAATTTGCTCGATAGCGGGTCCGCGATTTACGAAACTTACGAATGCAGCGACGGACGGTTCGTCGCCATCGCGGCGATCGAGTCGAAATTCCGCAAGGTCTTGTTCGATCGCCTCGGCTTGCCAGACGCCGAAGACGGCCCCGAACTTCGCCACGCGCTTGAAAATCTCTTTAAGACCCGAACGCGGGACGAATGGTGCGCGCTGCTCGAAGGAACCGATGCCTGCTTCGCGCCGGTGTTGACCATGGAAGAAGCGCCGCGTCATCCGCACAACGTCGCTCGCGGCTCCTTTGTCGAGGTCGGCGGCGTCGTGCAACCGGCGCCGGCGCCGCGCTTCTCCAGAACCCCGGCCGTTCGACCGACCGCGCCGCAAGATAGCTGCGCGGACGCGGAAGCCGTCCTCAGCGCCTGGGGAATCGCCAAGCAAAAGATAAAGACGCTGGCCGCGAGCGGAGTGCTTGGAAGATAGCCGCGCCATAGTTTGTTGACGCAGCCGCTACTTCTCTTCGCGGATCATATAGCCGGCACCGCGCACGGTGTGCAGCAAGGGTTGGCCGAAGCCTTTGTCAATCTTGGACCGCAAACGCGAGATATGGACGTCGATGACGTTGGTTTGCGGATCGAAGTGATAGTCCCACACGTTCTCCAGCAGCATGGTGCGGGTAACAACCTGACCGGCATGCCGCATGAGGTATTCGAGCAAACGAAATTCGCGCGGCTGCAGCTGCAGCTCCTGTCCGGCGCGCCTGACTTCATGGGAAAGCCGATTAAGCTCAAGATCGGCGACGCGATAAACCGTCTCCTCGCCGCGCGCGCCGCGCCGGCGTGACAGCGCTTCAATGCGCGCCAGTAATTCGGCAAACGCGTAGGGCTTGGCGAGATAATCGTCGCCGCCGCTGCGCAAACCCTTGACCCGGTCGTCCACTTGAGCGAGCGCGGAAAGGATCAGCACCGGCGTCTCTATCGCTTTGGCGCGCAAGCTCGCGATGACCGACAAACCGTCAACCTTCGGCAGCATGCGATCGACGATCAAGACGTCGTATTGGCCATCGAGCGCAAGCGCCAAGCCCTCTTCGCCGTCCGTTGCCTGGTCTGCGATATGGCCGACTTCGCGGAACGCCTTGACGAGATAATCGGCCGCGTCGCGGTCATCTTCGATGATCAGAAGGCGCATGATGGAATGTCGCCGAACGGGCAATCCACTTTGGTCTGGAGCGGCCGTGGTATCAATGATCATATCGTGTGGCATGATTCAGCCACCAATAAAATAGCGAAGGGAGCGAGGGGGTGGCGCCGATCAAGGGCACCACCCCTCGGCCAACTCTACCCGTAGCGGGGGCGACGGGATGCCATGGGCAGAGCTGGTTTTACGCGGGGACGGGCCGCGAGGCCCGTCCCCAGGGTACGCCCGCCAGCGGGGGCGACGGATGCCGGCGGATCGCCCCATTACTCTGGAGCTTGCTCTCGACAATTCATTCGAAACAAGCTCGCATTACCTTTGCGCGGATCCACTGGGGCCCCGCGCCGTGTTACGCATTGCCAAGCGGCAACGCGACGAAGCGCGTGCCTTCTCCTGATTTCAGGCGAAACAATAGAGCGTGCTTGCCCTCCTTCCGCGCGTCGGAAACTTGCTTGGTCACATCGGCCGGTTTGGACACAGCCTTGCCGCCGACATCGAGGATGACATCGCCGACTTGGAAGCCGTGATCGGCGGCAACACCGTTCGGATCGACCGCGGTGACGAGTACGCCGTTGCCCTGCTCTCCGGACTGGCTCCCTGTGGCTAGCGTCAAGCCAAGTTTCGGAATCTCGCTATCCGCCATGGGACGGTCGTTCTGCTGATTGGCGGCCTGACGCTCGGCCGGCAAAGTGCCGAGCGTAATCGACACCGTCTTTTCCTCGCCTTGATGGATCAAGGTGAGCTTAACCGTGGCGCCGGGAGCCATGGTGCCAATCCGGCGCGCGAGTTCGCGCGCGTCCGCGACAGAATTGCCGTCCACCGAGGTGATGACGTCGCCACTGGTGATTCCTGCCTTGGCAGCCGGGCTATTGGCCTGCGGCTCGGACACGAGTGCACCGCTCGCCTTCTTTAAGCCGAGGCTTTCGGCCAGCTCCGGCGTCACCGGCTGAATTTGGACGCCGATCCAACCGCGGGTCACGTTGCCCTTGTCGCGCAGCTGCGCCACGACGCTTTTGACCGTGTCGGCCGGGATGGCAAAAGCAATTCCGACCGAGCCACCCGACGGCGAAAAGATCGCGGTATTGACGCCGATCACATCGCCGTCGATATCGAACGCTGGACCCCCGGAGTTGCCTTTGTTCACCGGAGCGTCGATCTGGATGAAATCGTCGTACGGCCCGGCGCCGATATCGCGGCCGCGGGCCGAAACAATGCCGGCCGTCACGGTACCGCCGAGGCCGAAAGGATTGCCGACGGCGAGCACCCAATCGCCGACCCGCGGCGTGTGTTCCGCGAGCTTAACGTAGGGAAAGTCGTTGCCGTCGATTTTTATCAGCGCCAAGTCGGTGCGCGAGTCGGTACCGATCACCTTGGCGGTAAATGTCTTGCCGTCATCGGTCGTGACTTGAACTTTGTCGGCGTTCTGGACGACGTGGTTATTGGTCACGGCGTAGCCGTCAGCGGTTATAAAGAAGCCGGACCCTTGGCCGGTGATGAGCTGGTGACGACCCTCGCCATTCTCCGGCATTCCGAAGCGGCGGAAGAAACGGTCAAGCCCGGGCGGAGTCGGCAGCTCCTGCTCGTCGGGCCCCTGCGTCGTTCTTTCCACCCTTACCCGGACCGAGATAACTGCCGGCTTTACTTTGGCGACAATGTCGGCAAACCCGACAGGATGTTGCGGCAATTGCTGCGCTTGTTCCGACAAGTTTTGCGCATGTGCCGAACTCGCAAACAGGGCGGCGCTGGGATTCGCGTGTGGCGCAAGGAACAACGCGGCGGCGCCGATGCCTGCGATCGTTGTCGCCATTAAGCCAATACGGCGCGCGGACAATACGCGGCGCGAATGCTGGTCGTTACCGTTCATTACCGTCTCCAAATTGAGCCCTGTCCGTTTTGCCGACGGAACCATGCCTCTGACGAGGCCTTGCGTTACCGTCAAATGTGGATGGGTGCGCCTTACCGCGCGCTGTCGCGCATATTAAAAGTTGGTAATGTTCCGCAGCGGAACCCCGCCGAGACGTGGCAAGCCAGCAACTATTGGCCGTACCACCTGGCCAAGTTTTACGGCTGATCGCGCAAAAGCTCTGCCAGCCGGGCTTCTTCCGCCGATGTCAGGTTCACGGCTTCTGGTGCAAGCGCGCTTCGCCGCCGGCGATTAACAATAATGAGCAGCGCAATTCCGAGCAGCACGGTTGCGGGCGGCGCTCCCCATAAAGCCAGTGTGTGCCAGGACAGACGCGGCTTGAGCAGGACGAACTCGCCGTAGCGGGCAACAAGGAAATCCACCACCTGCGCATCGGTGTCGCCGGCTTTCAAACGTTCACGCACAATGACCCGCAAGTCGTGAGCGAGCGGCGCTTCCGAATCGTCGATCGACTGATTTTGACAAACGAGACAGCGCAGTTCCCTGGAAAGGTTACGCGCCCGCGCTTCCAATCCGGGGTCGGCCAGCATCTCGTTTGATTCAACGGCGTGAAGCGGAAACACCGCCAAAACTGAAAAAACCAGCGCCAACAACACGCCAAGCCCGAACGTGTTCGATTGCCGCGCGCCGCTGGCCAACTTCATCATCGCTCACTTCGCCGCCTGGAGGACCGCACTCGCTTTCGCCGGCCGCGGCGCGCCAACGCGCAAGCGCCGGTCGGAAAGTGAAAGCGCGCCACCGACGAACATGATCAAAGCGCCGAGCCAAATCATCAGCACTTGCGGCTTGAAATATAAGCGAACCGGCACCGCGCCCTGCGCGGTAGCGTCGCCGATCGACAGGTAAAGCTGGCTCATGCCGCGTGTCATCAGCGCCGCTTCGGTGGTCGCCATTTCACGGCTGGGGAACATGCGCCGGCTAGGCTCAAGCGCTCCAATCAAATCGCCGCCACTTCGGCGGACGCTGAAGTGGCCGACGGAGTCCTGATAGTTGGCGCCGGCGCGCTTGAGGATACCGTCGAAAGTGAGCCGGTAGTGGGCCAATTCGATCGTCTCGCTGGGCTTTAGCACCGCGATCCGCTCGCTTCCCCACGCGGTCACGGCAACAATGCCAAAGAGCGTTACGCCCATGCCGAAATGGGCAAGCGCGGCTCCCCAGGCCGAGCGCGGTAAGCCCACGGCGCGAAGCAGCGCTGCGGCGAGCGGAATGCGCAGCACTAACGTACGCTCGGCAATATCGACCAGCGCCCCCACCATCACGAAGATCGCAACACCGAGGCCGAACGGCGCCAATACCGGTCCGCCGCGTTGCAACGCGAATGCCGCAGCCACCGCGATCGCGGCAAGAATCGCGGCGACCGCTAAACGCTGCCCCGCGGCAAGCAGGTCGCCGCGTTTCCATCCGAGCAGCGGACCGAATGGCATGGCCAGAAGGAGCGGGATGAAGAGCGGAGCGAATGTCGCGTTGAAGAATGGCGGGCCGACGGAAATCTTCTCTCCCGTGATCGCTTCCAGCGCCAGCGGATAAAGGGTGCCGACGAAGACCGTCGCGCAGGCCGACGTCAGGAGCAAATTGTTGAAGACGAGCGCCCCTTCCCGCGAGATCGGCGCGAACAGCCCGCCTTGCTTCAGGAGCGGAGCCCGCCACGCGTACAGCGCTAATGCACCGCCGATGAAAACGATAAGGATCGCCAAGATGAAAATGCCGCGTCGCGGATCGGTGGCGAAGGCGTGCACGGAGGTGAGCACACCCGAGCGCACCAGGAACGTCCCGATCAAGGACAGCGAGAAAGCGACAATGGCGAGAAGAATAGTCCAAACCTTGAGCGCTCCGCGCTTTTCCATCACGACGGCAGAATGGAGCAACGCCGTGCCGGCGAGCCAGGGCATCAACGAGGCGTTTTCGACCGGATCCCAAAACCAAAAACCACCCCAGCCGAGCTCGTAATACGCCCAGAAGGAGCCCCCGGCGATTCCCAGCGTCAGGCACATCCAGGCGCCCAGCACCCATGGGCGCACCCAACGCGCCCACGCCGCGTCGATGCGGCCTTCCAGCAAAGCCGCAATGGCAAAAGAAAACGCGATCGAGAACCCGACATAGCCGAGATAAAGAAACGGTGGATGGAAGGCCAATCCCGGATCTTGAAGGATCGGGTTGAGGTCACGGCCTTCAAACGGCGCGTCCGCAATGCGCAGAAAAGGATTTGAGGTCAACAGAATGAAAAGCTCAAAGGCGGCGGCGATCCATGCTTGCACCGCCAGCGCATTGGTCTTGAGTCTAAGCGGCAAGTTGTTGCCGAAAGCTGCAACGAGTGCCCCGAAAACCGCGAGAATGAGAATCCACAGCATCATGGAGCCTTCATGATTTCCCCAGATGCTGGTGAGCCGGTAGAGCAAAGGCATTGCAGAATTCGAGTTCTCGTAAACGTTCAGTACCGAGAAGTCCGAGGTGACATAGCAAGCACCGAGCGCCGCGAAGGCGGCACTTACGAAAATGAACTGGGCGAGCGCCGTCGCGGACGCCATGGTCATGAGCGCCGTATCGTTGCCCCGGGCGCCAATAATCGGCATCGAGCCCTGCACCAGGGCCAGGCCCAGCGCCAACACCAGGGCGTAATGGCCGAGTTCAGCGATCACGACCGGCCTCTTCGTCGGCCCGGCGTGGGCGTTGCTGCGGACTCATCCGCCAAAGCCGACGAGCGCACCCGAACACACGAACAGCGGCTCGGCTTCATTTGCCTGGGTCCTTCGGCGGCATGCGCTGCGTGTAGTCATCTTTCCAATGTCCCGACTTTTTCAAGGCGTCGGCGACTTCCTTCGGCATGTAGGTCTCGTCATGTTTGGCGAGGATGGTGTCGGCGTTGAACAGGCCTGCACCGTCGAGAGCACCTTCGGCGACGACACCTTGCCCCTCGCGAAATAGGTCCGGCAACACGCCCTGATAGGCGACGGGTATCTCACGGCTTCCGTCGGTGACGGTGAAACGGACTTTAAGATTGTTGCCGTGAAACAGGCTTCCATTCTTCACCAACCCGCCGAGCCGGATGCGTGTACCGGCGGCGACGTGCTTTGACTCGATGTCGCTCGGCGAATTGAAGAACACAATCGAATCTCTGAAAGCATTGAGCATAAGGGCGACCGCAATTGCGAGCACGCCAAGACCCGAGCCGATCAAAGCAAGACGTCGCCGCCTGCGTGTCATGTCACCGTCGCCCGCGCATATGCGGCCCCTCAACCTTCGAGGCCGAGCCCTTTCACCAAATCATCGATCCGTCTTACGTCCTCGGGATGTTCGGCGAGCGCACGCTTTGCATCAGCGGCCGCGCTCCTGGCCTTGTCACGATCTCCGAGAACGGTATAGGCCCGGACAAGGCGGACCCAACCATCAACGTCGGCGCCATTATCGTGCAAGCGATCGGCCAATCGCGTGACCATGCCGCTGATCATCTCACGACGGGCATGATCGCTCATGTTGCCGGCGGCGGCGACGTCGCGTGCAGTCGGACCCGCCTCAGCTGAAGGCGCACCCGTCAAGCGCGCCAGCGCCTCGCGCACAAAATTCGCCCACGGTGCGCCGGGGGGCGCATCCGCAAGCATCGCCCGCCAAATCGAGGCCGCGTCCTCCGCCTTGCCGTCCTGTTCGGCAGCCAGTCCAAGAAAATAGCGCGCCTTAGGTTCACGCGGATCCAGCGCCGCTGCACGCTCGAACGCCGCACGAGCGTCCGCGGTCACGACGCCGTCAGCAGCAGCCGCTTCCGCCTCGCCGAGATCGGCTTGGCGCGTGGCGCTTTCGCCGTTGAGCACGAGCGATCGCTTGCGCGCTTGCACCGCGTCGCCAAAGCGACCCAGCCGCAGGTAAACCGGCGCGATCACTTCCCATCCTGTCCCATCGTTCGGATTGCGCGCCAAATTTGCTTCGACCTGGCTGACCAGACCCGCAATTGATTGTTGGCCTTCCGGGGCATGGACTCGCGCGAACGCCGGCTCGCCGGGGACATTCGGCGACCCGAGTGCGACATAAAGTCCGGGGACGCCAAGCGCCAACATAATTGCTACAGCCAAGATTGCGGCACGACGGCGCTTTCCGACGCGCGAACCACTCTCGGCCGTAGCTTCAACCGCCGACGTATTCGCGGCGGCGAGAAGCCGGCGCGATACCTCGAGCCGGGCGGCTTCGGCTTCGCTCTCGCCAATCAGTCCGCTGGCGCGATCACGGTCGATTTCCTGTAATTGATCCTTGTACACGAGCAGGTCGCTGCCGCCGGCGATATTTCGGGATCGGCGAACCAGCGGCAAGCACGCGGCGAAAATCGCCGCAGCCGTCATGAAAGCAAAGACGATCCACAGAACCATAAGCCCAACAACACATCCCTAGAGAAGCGCAGATGTAGCGCCCTTCTGGCCAGCCGGCCGTTACATCATCACGGCCCCATTGCGGCCGCAATGGGAGCAACGGCGCGGCAATTGCGCGCTGGTCGTTCGTTCAAGAGAGCGGCCGAATCGCAGTCGTCGTTCGATCCAGGTGGCCCAGACGGTCACTCCGGGGCATTCGGATTGCGCGGGATCGCCTCCGCAGAGGCTACGCGCGGACCCGTTGGCCCTCGCCTCCCTTTTGCGTCGCCATTTCGGCGGCCTTGGCCAAGAGGCCGGCATAATCCGCTCCGAAAATGACCCGGCAAAATCTGACGGCGGCCTGCATTTGGGATTGGCGGAACGGCCGATCGGCCTCACTCGCATGACCTAGCGAATCGAGCAGTATTTTGGCGCCGCCCTCAAGGTAATTTTGCACTTCCGAATAACCCCGGGTACTGGCGTCGCCGACACCAAGGTCGTCTGCATGTTCGCGGCAGGCCATTATGAGGTCGAGCTGCATCTCGGCGTCGCTCACCTCGGCCGCTTCGAGCGCAGAGCCGGGGGCGATATCGTTTCCGGCACGCGGACGCAGGATGCGGCCAACACGCCCCGGCGCCTGTTCAATTGCCGCCTTCAGCGCATCAGCCAATTGGCCGCGGATCGCCGCGAACCGGCGGCTCCAAAATGAATCCGTTGCAAAGTTTAGCTCTGTGGTTATGCCGCGCACCGCCGCACAGAGTGCGCGCGCCAGAGGGGCCACTTGACGCCGCACTTTGAGGCCGGACTGCAAGTCGCTCAACATGCATTCGAGGTCGCCGAACACGATGTTGACGGCAACGGCAAACGGCGTGCCGGCGACGCGAGTCTCGTCGCTGCTCGCGGCTGCGCGCGTGGCGATACGAACAAGCTGCCACGGTTCAGCCAAACGGCCGACCACCAGAACGAGACCATAAAGAAAAATGTCGTTCTTGCTGGCTATCGCCCCTTCCGTCGCCTTTTGCGCGGTCGCACCGGTGAGCAATGCCTTGACCAAATCTACTTGCTCGCGCTCGAACGCCGGCATGATTGCCGGCAGTCGCTGGGCGACTGTGGGAAGCACATCTCGGCAGGCGAGAATTTTGGCAAGCGTCGCTATGGTTTCTACCGCGCGCGATACGCCAATTTGCGCGGCGAGATAGCGCTGCACGCTCTCGTCTTTCTGGCTGTCATCGACAACTTCGGCGATGCGGAGCATTGCGCTATCGTGCAAGGTCCGCATCAACTGTTCCGCCTTCAGCCGGTCGTCTTCGAACAGCGCATGATTGATGTCGGCGACCAGTGCTTTGGCCTCGGCGGGCATCAGATCGCGCCCTATCCAGTCCCACACCGGCGCGAGCGATGAACGCGCGATGCGTCCGACGCGCTTGTGATCGGCGGCATCGTTGATCAGGAATGGTTCGAGCGGCGCGAAGAAAAGGCGGACGGCATCGCCAATTCGCGGCACCTTCTGCCCCGCGGCGCGAATTGTTCGCCGTAATTCCTGGAGAATTAATTGGCTGCCCGCGACGTCCTCGCCGCGAAGCAGGTCACGCTCCAACTCGACAATGAGCATGGCGCGAGCTTCCGGCTTCAACGTCCGCAGGTAGTCGCGTAGCTGCTCGACGGCTTGCCCCTCGCTCGCCATAACACCCCAAAGCGCTTGCACGGCATTATCGCTTTTGTAGTCGTCCGGCGCTTAAGAAGGAGTTACGTGTAAAGCGCGAGAATTCGGCCAATTTGGGCGTGAAAAGCTGGTGGCGAGAGCCCCCTATGATGGGGATTGAGGCGCAATCAGCTCACGCTCGCCCAGGTCCCGTCGGACCTGCGGCAGGCGCTGCCATGCTCGGTTTGCGCGTTGCCATCGACGTAAACTGTGCGGGTGTATTCGCGGCAGGCGACGCCATTTTCCTCGTAAACCGGGCCGGGCACCACATTGCCGTAACGGCCGGTCTCGGGATTGCGCCAGGCGACCGGCGCCCCGGAGGGGCCAGTTTCCAGCGCCTGGACTTCGGCGACAACGGCGCGCCTCTTGTCCTCGTCATCAAGCGCCCCGGCGCGATCGCCCAAAAGGGCGCGGAACCCGGCGCCAATCGAAGTGCCAGCCGCACGATTGTCGACAACGCCTCCGGCGGAGCCATTGATCGCAGTCCCGCGGGCTTCCTTTCGTCCCGTATCGGAAGAGCAAGCGGCAAGCCACAACGTCGCCGCAATAGCCACCCCGAACCTCATCACCCGCATGCGGCTTTACTCGCGCAGCGCGACAGCATTAATGAACGCACGATTCGTTCGTTAGAGCACATCCAAGTTTGCGGAAAAACTCGCCGGTTCAATTCTTTCGCGCTTAAGCTTACTGACGGTATCGCTGCCTGTGGCAGTGCGTGCTCAGCCTCCGGGGAGCGCGAGCTCGGCGCGCACGCCGCCGATCGGTGACGTATCGAGCGTCAAGACGCCTTTATAAAGGCTCGCGAGTTCCACAACGATCGAGAGGCCCAGTCCCGAGCCAGGTTTGCTCTCGTCGAATCTTTGGCCGCGACGCGCCACGCTCTCGCGTTCCGCGGGCGAGAGCCCAGGCCCGTCGTCATCGACAATGACGCGCACTTTGGACTTGCCGTTCGCTGCCGCGTCCTCCGCGACCACCTCGATGGCAACCCGTGAGCGCGCCCACTTGCACGCATTATCGACGAGGTTGCCGACCATCTCTTCCAGGTCCTGTAGTTCGCCGCGAAAGCGCGCGCGCGCGGGTACGTCGACCGCGATGGCGATTTCGCGATCGCGATGAAGCTTCTCCATTGTGCGCGCGAGAGCGGTCACCACCGGCGGAACGTCAATGAGCGTGCCGAGCACAGTCGGGCGCGCGGCAAGCCGCGCACGTTCCAGCTGGCGCACCATCTGGTCGCGCATGAGGTCGGCCTGTTCCATGACCTTCTGCGCCAATGGATCGTTCGCGCGAGCCGCCGCCTCGTTGACGATGACCGACAATGGCGTCTTCAGCGCGTGCGCGAGGTTGCCGGCATGCGTGCGCGCGCGCTCGACGATTTCGTGATTGGCTTCGATCAGGGCATTGGTCTCGCGCGCGAGTGGTGCGATTTCCAGGGGGAATTCACCTTCCAATCGTTCCGCGCGACCGGAGCGGATGGCGGCAAGACTTTCCGAAATGCGTTTGAGGGGGGCGAGGCCCAGACGGACTTGCAGCGCGGTGGTCATAATAAGCGCAAGCGTGAGCCCAGCGAAAATGGCGCTGATCGTGCGGTCGAAGCTCTTCATGTCTTCGTCGATGTCGGTGGCTTCGCCAGCCACCGAGATCAGATAGCGGCCGTCATCGCCGAGATCTACCGTGCGCTGGACAACGCGTAATCGAGCGTCCTCAGGACCCGTTGCATAACCTTTGAGGTATCCGCCCGAGGAAGCCGCCGGCGTGTCGTTCTCCGGCAATCGCGCCAGATTTGAATCCCACAACGAGCGCGAGGAATGCACTTCCGGCTTGACCGCATCGAGGCGCGTAACCTGCCAATACCAGCCGGAAAGCGGCAGCTCGAACAACGGCTCGCCAATCGACTGCGGGAATTTTTCGGTGCCCTCCTCGGGCGAGGCCACATCCGCGACCAAGGTACGCAGATAGACGTCGAGGCGGCGGTCGAACGCGCGCTCGACCGCGTTGCGATAGAGCGACGACAACACCACGCCGGTGATAATGAGAATGGCCACCGTCAAGCCGGCCGCCCAAAAGAAAAGGCGAAAGGCGAGAGAGTTAGTGCGCATCGGGCGGCGTCAGAAGATACCCAAGGCCGCGCACCGTTTGGATCACGTCGACGCCGAGCTTTTTACGAATGCGGCCGACGAAGACCTCGATGGTATTGGAATCGCGGTCGAAGTCCTGATCGTACAAGTGCTCAACCAGTTCGGTGCGCGACACCACACGGCCGGTATGATGCATCAAGTAAGAAAGCAGCCGGTACTCATGTGACGTAAGCTTTACCGGATTGCCTTCCACGGCGACGCGGCCGGTACGGGTATCGAGACGGACCGGTCCGCAAGTAAACTCGCTCTTGGCGTGGCCTGCAGAGCGGCGCAACAACGCCCGAACCCGAGCAAGCACCTCTTCCAGATGGAACGGCTTGGAGACGTAATCGTCGGCGCCCGCATCAAAGCCTTGCACTTTGTCGCTCCAGCGATCGCGCGCGGTCAGGATCAAGACCGGCATCGCGCGGCCGGCTCGGCGCCAAGATTCAAGCACCGTAATACCGTCCATTTTCGGTAAGCCGATATCGAGAATGACGGCATCGTAGGGTTCGCTCTCGCCAAGGTAATGGCCTTCCTCGCCGTCGAATGCGCGGTCCACCACGTAGCCGGCGTCGGTCAATGCGGTGGCAAGCTGGCGATTGAGATCAGGATCGTCTTCGACGACAAGGAGGCGCAAAGTTGGCTCCGCTTTAGCGCTCTCCGAGCGTGCCCTTAACGGCGTCCACCGCTACGTGCGTTACTTTGCCGTCGTGCGCAAGTAGCGTTAGCACGTAGACGAGCCCTTCAGGGCGACGGCAAAGCCGCGCGCGCAACAAGGTCCCCGGCGCCCGTACGGCATGCATCGCCGCGGCGAGCCGAATGACAGAGCCGCTCTCGATCAGGGCGTGGCGCTCTTTCTGGTTAAGACAGCCGTGCTCAATTTCGGTACCGATATGTATCGGCCGCAACGCCTCCTCGGCGCTCACCGGCGTTAGCGTCATCGTAAGGATTAGCAGAACTGCTGAAATCGGACGGGTCACCATCTCGGCCTCCCGAGCGTCAAGCGCCAGGTAAATCCGACATTCGCCGCAAACGCTCGCGAGGCCTGATCCGCCTCACACCCCTTAACTACCACGATCTAGGCGGATTGCGGTGAACAAGGCCTGAACGGCCACGACCACCCTAATCCATCCCGCTTTCGACCAGGCGCGCCGGCCCGTGGAACGGGCGCTCCTCAACGGCGAACAGGCAGGCGAGTGCGATGGCAAGGAAAGCCGCCGCCACCAAGAACACGAAGCGAAACGCGATCGCAACTTCCGCCGGGTGGACGCCAAGCCCGTTCAAGCTCGGAGAGCCGACCTGCTCGCCTGAACCGCCCAGCACGATCGCACCAAACACCGCGACGACAAGCGCCCCACCAAGAAGTCTGAAGAAATTCAACGTCCCGGTCGCCGTACCCATCTGATGCAGCTTAACTGCGTTCTGCATGACAATAGTGCTGGTCTGATACATCGGCCCGATGGCAGCCCCGAGCACCATGAGCAGCAAAGTAAACCCGCCGAGAGATAGCCGTCCGGAATACACCGCCAAGGCGATAAGCGTGGCAATCGCCACGACCAGCCCAACGATCGGCACGCGCATATAATGGATAAGGCGAGTAAGAAGCCGTCCTGCCAACAACGAACCAAGGGTAGCGCCCGCCATGAAGCCGATCAGCGCAACGCCAGAGACGCTTGCGGAAGCGCCGATCGCCATCTGGCAATAAAGCGGCGAATAAATCGTAATGCCGATGAGGGTGCCGATACTGAAAAATCCCGCACAGGTGATGGCGCTGGTCAGCCGGCCGCGAAGAATGCTCAGCGGAATGAATGGCTCGCGCGCGGACAGGAGCCGGCCGCCGAACGAAACCCACAACAGGATGGAGGCGGCGAAAAGCCCGACGATCTGCCAGGACGTCCATGGGTAGTGAACCCCTCCCCAATCGAGCGCCAACAACAAGGAAATCGCTGCGCTGACCATCAGCGATACGCCGAATACATCAAGGCGATGAGGCCGGTCATGTCGCGGCAGTTGGCGTAATGCGCGCGAGGTCATGACTATCGCAATTCCGCCAAGCGGAAGGTTGATCCAAAAAATGAAAGACCAATGCAAATGATCGGTCAGAACTCCGCCGAGAACCGGTCCGAGAATACTGGCGATCATGAACATGACTGAGGTATAGCTCTGAGCCATCGGCCGCTCACGCGGCGAAAGAAGATCGGCAATGATCGTCTGCGCTAAGGGTATCAGGCCGCCGCCCCCGAAACCCTGAAGACCGCGTCCGACAATCAGGAGCCAAAGGGTTGGCGCCACCGCGCAGGCAAGCGAGCCGACGATGAATATCCCGATCGCCGACAGGATCACGGCGCGGCGCCCGTGAATGTCGGAAAGCTTGCCGAACAACGGCGTGGCTACAGTCGCGGCCAACAGGTAGGCGGTCACGACCCAAGACAGATCGTCGACATCCGCCAAGCTTTTGCCGATCGCAGGCAAAGCGGGCGCGACAATGGTCTGCTCGAGGGCGGAGAGAAACATCGCCAGAATGATGCCGGCGAGGATGCTGTGAACGACTGCACGATCCGGTTCATGCGTGCGATGCTTTGACAGGGTCGCATCGGCGATTCCGGCGGCGGACAAATTTGGGGAAGACGTCACTTGTTTTCCAGACTCTCAAATCGCAATTCACTTCGGTATTTCGGAGGTCCGCATTCGGTGTTATCGGCGGCAATATCGCGAGGCATAGGTCCCCAATACGTCGGAGCTAGCGGATTTAGCCACCTGGTGGCCGCTGACAACTGCTCTATCCGCAGACCTGGGCTGCTCGCGATTGGAAGTCTTACGCCGCGCGGATGGCTTGTCCCCTACTTCCGCCGCCGCGCTCCTTTCGGCAGCTTAAGCGGCCAGCTGACGATGTAATCTTCGAGCTCATCATCGGACACCCGCGTCTCGCTCGCTCGGACACGACCGCGCACGGAGACGCCAGCGGCATGTACGGACCGCGGATCGCCGGAAACGAGCGGATGCCACCAATAAAGATCTTTGCCTTCGGCTAAGAGGACATAGGCGCATGAAGGCGGCAGCCAGGTGATGGTCTTGAGGCTCTGCGGGGTCAGCCGCACGCAATCGTCGACCTTTTCCTGCCGGTTGGGGTAGTCCCGGCACCGGCACGTCTTATTATCGAGCAGACGGCAGCCGACGTCGGTGTAAAAAGTCCGATCGGTCCCCACTTCCTCGAGCTTGTTCAGGCAGCACCGGCCACAGCCGTCGCACAGGCTCTCCCATTCGGAATTCGTCATTTCCTCCAATGACTTGGACTGCCAAAAGGGAATTTCGCCGGAGCGGGGATCCGCCGTCATTTACCGCCATCCGGTGGAGCTGCCGTCATCTGCACTGATGTTAGGCCCAATTTGTCCCAAAATACCATTCACACTGTCGCCGACACATCATTGGCGCGTGGAGCCCGCTCAGCTAAATCGTGCTTAAGAGGGAATGTGAGAGAACAAACCCTGTTCCCCGGGAGTGACTTAAGGTGAGCGAACGGGCCCCTGCCCCAAATGGCGACTGGCGCCGCAGAATCAAACTGCTGCTGCTGGACCTCGACGCCAGGCTCGATTTCACCGTTTTCAGAACGGGGAAATGGGCGCGGGAACTCTACGAGCGCTTCACCGCCATTATGGATCGGTTCCACGTCGCCGGCTGGCGCCGCTGGATTTTGATCGAGCCGCTCTCGGAAGCCGCCACTTGGGGCGCCGGTGGGTTACTTCTCATGCTTGCGCTCGCCATCCCGGCGTTCCGCGAGACCTCGGATGAGAACTGGCTCAAGCGCTCGGAACTGGCGGTCACCTTTCTGGACCGTTACGGCAATGAGATCGGCAACCGCGGCATCAAGCACAATGATTCGGTTCCGCTCGAAGAGATGCCTGACCATCTCATCAAGGCGGCCCTGGCCACCGAGGATCGGCGTTTCTACGAACATTACGGCATCGACTTTTATGGTACCGCGCGCGCCTTGGCGACCAACGCCAAAGCTGGCGGCGTGGTACAGGGCGGCTCGACGATCACGCAGCAGCTTGCCAAGAACTTGTTCCTTTCGAACGAGCGAACCATCGAACGCAAGATCAACGAAGCGTTCCTCGCCCTTTGGCTGGAAAGCCGCCTTTCCAAAAAAGAGATTCTCAAACTCTATTTAGACCGCGCCTATCTCGGCGGCGGCGCCTTCGGCGTCGATGGGGCGGCGCAATACTATTTCGGCAAATCGATCCGCGACGTGACGTTGCCGGAAGCCGCGATGTTGGCGGGCCTGTTCAAAGCGCCGAGTAAATTCTCGCCGCTCGCCAATCTGCCCGCGGCGCGCGCGCGGGCCAACGTCGTGCTCGATAATCTGGTGGACGCCGGATTCATGACGGCGGGTCAGGTTTACGGCGCTCGCCGCAATCCAGCGACCCCGGTCGATCGCAAGCAAGAAAGCGCGCCGAACTATTACCTCGATTGGGCTTTCGACGAGATGCGAAAGCTTGCCGACACGTTTCCCAAATCGGTCAACGAAAGCTTCTTTGTGGTGCGCACCGCGCTCGATCCCAACTTGCAACATTTCGCCGAGCGGGAGATCGAAGCCGATTTGCGTCAATACGGCCACGATTACGGCGCCAGCCAGTCGGCGGTCGTGATCGCGGATTTGGACGGCGGGGTCCGCGCCATGATCGGCGGCCGCGACTACGGCGCGAGCCAGTTCAACCGTGCGGTGGACGCGCTTCGCCAACCTGGCTCCTCATTCAAACCGTATGTGTATGCCACAGCGCTGGCGAACGGCTTCACGCCAAATTCCATTGTGGTCGACTCGCCGGTCTGCATCGGCAATTGGTGCCCGCACAATTATTCCGGAGGCTATTCGGGCTCGCTCACCCTTACTCAAGCCATCACCAACTCGATCAACGTCATTCCGGTCAAACTTTCGATCGCGCTCGGCGACGGTAATCCCAAGCTCGGGCGGGCGAAGATCGTTCAGACCGCGCGAAATTTCGGCATTTGGACACCGCTGCCGGATACGCCGTCACTGCCGATCGGCGCCGACGAGGTGAATGTTCTCGAACACGCCGTCGCCTATGCCACCTTCCCCAATCTGGGCAAAGCGGTGGCGCCGCACGCGGCGCTTGAGGTGCGCACCGGCGGCGGCCAATTGGTCTGGCGCTACGATCGCGACGGCAAGCGGCCGGAGCAAGTTATCTCACCGCAAGTTGCGCTGGAAATGATCGGCATGATGAACTCCGTCGTGCAAAACGGCACCGGACGACGCGCACAACTCGATGGCGTTCAGGTCGCGGGCAAGACCGGGACGACCAACGGCTGGCGTGACGCCTGGTTCGTCGGCTACACGGGCAATTTTGCCGGCGCGGTTTGGATGGGCAACGATGACTACACGCCGACAAAGCGCATGACTGGCGGAACGATCCCAGCACTCGCTTGGCATAACATCATGACTTACGCCCATCAGGGTGTTGAACTTCGCCCCCTCCCCGGTCTGCCTCCTGCGCAGCATGTGCCCGCCGTCGCCGACGCCGCTCAGGTCGGCGCGGCACCGGCACAACAGATCTTGCTGACCCGCAAAGGCACCGATGCTCTGGTGCGCGTCGAACGCTTGCTTGATGAAGCAAGCCGCGCGATGCCGCTGCGGCTCGGATCGACGACGGACGATGACAGTCATCACCCCGGCACATTGACGACTGCAAGTGAGATTAGGACCAACGGCCTTTCACATGGCGACTAACGGCCACTGCCCGCGGATGTCGTGAAGGGACATGCGCTTGTTCTTCGGCTCCTGCTTCACCTTACTGCTTGCCGCGGCCATCGGCCTTGGGGCCACCTGGTTCACGCTTACGCGCGGCGTCGCCTTTGGATCGCTGACCATCGGCGCCTGGACGGCTTGGCCAAAAAGCGGATCGGTCGACATCGACCCGTATGCCCGGGCCAGCATCGCGCGTACCGGCGAACTGCCCATCGGAACCGGCGACGGCGTCGCGTTCTACGCCCACACCGATGACACCGGTAACGTACTCGATGGGCGCTGCATGTTTTCCGTCACCGGCATGACGCCGGCAGCGCGGTATTGGACCCTTACCCTTTATGACCCGCAAGGCAGACTCGTCGCCAATGTGATCCGCCGCAACGGCTTCACCAGCGCAGAGATCCTCCGGGAGCAGAATGGTCGCTTTATCATCAATGTCGGCCCTCGGGCGCGACCGGGAAATTGGCTGCCCAGCGGCGGAGTAGAGCAATTCGTCCTGGTCTGGCGCCTCTACGACACGCCCCTCGGCGTGGCGTCGCGAACCACCAATGAGGGCCCGATGCCGTCCATCGAGCGAAAGGGCTGCTGATGGTTCGCCTCGCTTTATGGATTTTTGGCGCGCTTCTGCTCGGCGGCATAGTGCATCTGTCGACCGTGCTGGCCATGCCACGAACCGCAAAACAAGACGCCTATTCGCGGCTGGCGCCGCTTGCACCCGTCAACGTCCTGACGCCGCTTGCGGCTCCGACCGCAGCCTACGCGGTTATGCCTTTCATGGATCCGGCTTTTGCGGTGGCGGTCTGCCGCTACGATCTGACGGCCGGAACGCTCAAATTCATTGCGCCGGTCAGTCAGGCCTACACGTCGGTCACCTTCTACACCCGCAACAGCATGGCCTATTACGCCATCAACGACCACGCGGCCGGCCGCCGCGCTATCGAGCTCGATCTCATGACAGCGCAGCAGCACGCGCAGCTTCCCGAAGAAGAAGGCGTGACTGCCGCCGACCGGCTGATTATCGATTCTCCCACCGCGACCGGACTGATCGTGCTGCGCGCTCTCGCACCGGAGACGGGAATGTTGCCGACGGCGCAGGCGACACTCGCTCAAGCGCAGTGCCGCGCGGTGCCGCTGCCGCAATAACAGACCTAACGTCGCCTTACGCGTCTGCGGCCGCCGTTTTCCGGCGGCGGCGGTATCAGCGGCTCGACGTCGTCGGTGGCGCTCATGTGGTGATGACGCTCAATGCGGACGACCGGAAGGATGATGACCGTCGCGGATTCATCTGCTGCTTCCGCGCGGCCAAAACGCACGATCCGGCCGTCGTCCGGGAATTTGACAATGATACCCATGGTGGTCCAGCCGATGTCCGCTGCCTGACGGGAGCGGTCCCCTACCCCGATGCGCACGCATCGGCTCCTCGTAATAGGAACGCACGCAGGGTTAACGCTCCGCTAACGCGCGCGGTCTAACATTTAGCGAATGGCGCACTTCATGCCTCGGTCCGCTGGAGTGTTTGAGTCCCGGACATGGAAGCCCGTGACATTTTCGGTCTGGAAGCCTTGACCGCGCTCGGCTCGCGCAGCGGCCTGGATATGCGG
>DATNNI010000281.1:0-3336 GCA_035601915.1 Xanthobacteraceae bacterium | reverse complement strand
CTTCGTTTATTCGCCGGTCGCGCACTGGGTGTGGGGGCCGGACGGCTTTTTCAATTCGGCAAACGACAAGGCCTGGTTTCATGTGCTCGACTTTGCCGGCGGCACCGTCGTGCATGTCAATTCCGGCACGGCGGGACTGATGGCGGCGCTGATGCTCGGGAAGCGCAAAGACGCCGCGCCGCCGCATAACATGGTCTACACCATGATCGGCGCTTCGCTGCTGTGGGTCGGCTGGTTCGGATTCAACGCCGGCTCGGCGGTGAGCGCCGGCATGCAGGCCGGCATGGCCATGGCGGTCACGCACATGGCCACCGCGACTGCCGGGTTCACCTGGATGCTTGTCGAATGGATCATGCGCGGCAAGCCGACGGTGATCGGCATTTGCTCAGGTGCGGTGGCCGGCCTGGTCGCCATTACGCCAGCTTCGGGCTATGTCGGCCCGATGGGCGCTTTCGTCATCGGCGTCGCCGCCGGCATTGTCTGCTATTGGGGCGTCACCGGGCTGAAGCACTTCTTCGGCTATGACGATGCCCTCGACGTCTTCGGCGTCCACGCGGTCGGAGGCGCCACCGGCGCCATCCTCACCGGCGTGTTTGCCGTCGCGGCCTATGGCGGGACGGCCGGCCTGATCGAAGGCAATCCCGGCCAGCTCCTTAATCAGGTCATCGGCGTCGTTTGCGTTTTCGTCTACGACGTAGTCGTAACCCTGATTATTCTCAAACTCGTCGACATGACGATTGGGCTGCGGGTCAGCGAAGACGTCGAGCGGGAGGGTCTCGATCTGGCGCTGCACGGCGAGACCGTCCAGTAAGCGAAGGGCGAAACCTGGCCGGGCGGCAGCGGACCGCCTGCGCCAGGAAAGTTCCAGAAGGCCATGGCGGCGGCGTGCTTTTAAGCATGCCACCGCATGATGTCGTCCCGGGACATTTCATCATCTGGACAAAGCCGGCCCGGAATGGCTATGCCAGTTCCAACTGTAGAAAATCCGTCATTTCCGGGAGGAGACGATGTCGCATCGTTATCTGCTCACAGCTTTTGTTTCCGCGCTGGCGTGTTCCGCGGCGGCGGGCGCGTCCGCGCAGGATGCCGTTAAGCTCGGCTTCATTCTGCCCATGACCGGGCAGCAGCAATCGACCGGGAAACAGGAAGCGGCGGCCATCAAGCTCTACATGGCGCAGCACGGCGACACCGTTGCCGGCAAGAAAGTCGAGCTCATTATCCGGGACGATGCCGCGGTTCCCGACAACACCAAACGCATCGCCCAGGAGCTTATCGTCAACGATAAGGTGAATTTCCTCGGCGGCTTCGGCGTCACGCCGGCGGCGCTCTCGGTCGCTCCGCTATCGGCGGAATCGAAGACGCCGGAAATCGTCACCGCGGCCGGCACCTCGATCATCACCGAGAAATCCCCATACATCGCGCGCACCAGCTTCACCTTGGCGCAATCGGTGGTGCCGATGGCCGATTGGGCTTCGGAAAACGGCATCAAAAAAGTCGTGACCATGATCTCCGACTACGGCCCGGGCATCGACGCCGAGAAGTCGTTTTCGGCAGAGTTCAAGAAAAAGGGCGGCGAGATTGTCGAGGCCATCCGCTTTCCGTTGGCCAGCCCCGATTTCGCGCCGTTCCTGCAACGCGCGGCCGACCAAAAGCCGGATGCGATTTTCGTCTTTGTTCCTTCCGGACAAGGCGGCGCCTTCGTCAAACAATTCATCGAGCGCGGCCTCGACAAGGCCGGCATCAAGATCATCGGACCCGGCGACGTCGTCGATGACGATCTGCTCAACGGCATGGGCGATGCCGTGCTTGGCACCGTCACCGCGCACATTTACTCGGCCGATCACGATTCGCCGGCCAACAAAGCTTTCGTCGAGGCGTTTGAGAAAGCCAATAACATGCGGCCGAACTTCATGGCCGTGGGCGGCTACGACGGCATGCACCTGATGTACGAAGCGCTGAAGAAAGCCGGCGGCAAGACCGACGGCGATTCCCTGATCGAGGCCATCAAAGGTTTGGCGTGGGAAAGCCCGCGCGGACCGATTTCGATCGATCCGCAAACGCGCGACATCATCCAGAACGTTTACATCCGCAAAGTCGAGAAGAAGAACGGCCAGCTTTACAATGTCGAATTCGCGACCTTTCCGGCGGTGAAAGATCCGGTCAAGGCGGAACAGAAGTAAGGGACGGCGGCGGCTTCGAGATTGGATTTGGCGTTGCGGCGCGGGTGGCGGTCGCGCGATCCGACGCCCTCGTTGCAGGCAGTGAGACCGCGCACGAGAATTGACGGACCATGCTGACCATCCTGTTCGATGGCGTCGCTTACGGCATGCTCCTTTTCGTGCTGGCTTGCGGGCTTTCGGTCACGCTCGGCCTGATGAACTTCATCAACCTGGCGCACGGCGCCTTTGCCATGGCCGGCGGCTATTGCACCGTCGTCCTGGTCAATCGCCTCGGTGTGCCGTTTGCGCTCGGCTTGCCGCTTGCGTTTGTGGTGACCGCAGCGATCGGCGCGCTGTTTGAGCGCACGCTCTATGCGCATGTCTACCGGCGAAGCCACCTGGATCAGGTGCTGTTCACCATCGGGCTCGTCTTCATGTCGGTGGCTGCCGTCGACTATTTCGCGGGTTCGTCGCAGCAATTCGTCATTATTCCCGAGGCGCTGCGCGGACAGTTCATCGTGTTCGGGGTCGGCATGAGCAAATACCGGTTGCTCATCATTTTGATTTGCGGGCTGCTGACCGTCGCGTTGCAGTTGTTGATCGCCAAGACCAGGTTCGGTAGCCGGCTGCGCGCCGCGGTCGACGATCAGCGTGTCGCGCGCGGCCTCGGCATCAATGTGGGCGCGGTGTTTACGCTGACATTCGCATTCGGTTCCGGCCTGGCCGGCTTGGGCGGCGCACTCGGCGCGGAAATTTTGGGTCTCGATCCCAGTTTTCCGCTCAAATACATGATCTACTTTTTGATCGTGGTGACCGTGGGCGGCACCACGTCCATTACCGGACCGTTCTTCGCTTCGATACTGCTCGGCGTCGCCGACGTCGCCGGCAAATATTACGTGCCGAAACTCGGCGCTTTCGTCATCTACGCGTTCATGATCCTGGTGCTCATCTGGCGGCCGCAAGGTTTGTTTGCCCGCAACACCGCGCGGTAAGGGTGATGATCCCGGTCTCCGGCGAAATATCGTCTTACCTCAGCCGCCGCGGGCGCTGGTCGCCGCTCGAGATCGCGTTCTGGATTTTTGCTTTCGCCTCGATTTGGCTGTTCCCGGGTAAGCACCTCATTCTGACCGAGACGGCGATCCTCGCTTTGTTTGCGCTGTCGCTTGATCTCATTCTT
>DATNNI010000280.1:0-12047 GCA_035601915.1 Xanthobacteraceae bacterium | reverse complement strand
GTCCGTGATCGGGAAGGACGGCGGCGTCGCCAACACCAACATCGTTTGGCATGCCGGCCGGCTATTCGCGCTTGAGGAAGGCCACCGGCCGTTCGTGCTCGATCCCGTGAGCCTCGCCGCGCTCGGCTATTGGGATTTCGCCGGCGCGTTCAAGGGCGCGCGCTTCACCGCGCATCCCAAGATCGATCCGGAGACCGGCGAAATGATCTTTTTCGCTTATTCCGCAGCGGGGCGTTTTTCGCCGACGCTTGGCTACGGCGTGATCGATAGCGCCGGCAAGCTGGTGCGCTACGATCAATTCGACGCGCCCTACGCCAGCATGGTCCATGACTTCATGGTGACGCGCGATTACGTGCTCTTTCCTGTGCTGCCGCTCACCGGCAGCATGCAAAGAGCCATGGCGGGTAAGCCGGCGCTCGCGTGGGAGGCCGACAAGCGTTCCTATGTCGGGGTGATGAGGCGCGATGCGAGCGTTGCCTCGGTGCGCTGGTTCGAGTGCGATCCCTGCTACGTTTTCCATCCCATGAACGCTTACCAGGACGGCGAAAAAATCGTCGGCGACGTGATGCAGTATGAGGCGGCGCCGCTGTTCACTGATCCCGATGGCCGGCCGGGGGATCCCGCCAAGGCGATGGCGCAGCTCACTCGCTGGACCTTCGACCTAGCCGCCAATACCGACAGCTTCAAGCGCGAGAAGATCGACGATCTGTCCGCCGAGTTTCCGCGACTCGACGAGCGCTTCGCCGGGCTCGACTATCGTCATGGTTTTTTCGCCGCGAGCAGCGACCGCAAGATTTTCGATCATTTCGACATGCTCGCCCATATCGATCTCAAAACGGGCAAACGTTCCGTTTTTCAATTCCCGACGAGCGATGCGATCTCCGAGCCGATTTTTGTGCCGCGCGGCGAGGGTGCCTCCGAGGGAGATGGTTATCTGCTGGCGACTGTCTATCGCGGCGCCGAACATCGCAGCGATCTTACCGTGTTTGATGCGAAAGATTTAGAGCGCGGACCGCTGGCGGTTGCGGAACTTTCGACCCGTGTTCCGTTCGGCTTTCACGGCAATTGGCGGCCGGCGGCGTAACCGCCGCAGCGAGGCGACTCATTTCCGGTCTGGGAATGTAAAACCTCGCCGGTTCGATCCTGCCCTTGCTTCGCGCCGTCACGCTTTTTTCGTGCGCTCACGTACGCGTCGGTGACCGCGACAGGCGTGTTGGTCCGCTTCGCCGATTTTTGGAACATAGTCCGACGCCGGCGCTTACTCCTCTAGTCGCCGGGCTTGCATGCCGCGGCGCTTTCACTGCAGCAGCAGGTGTCCGATGTATCATCATGTCAAGAAACTTATGTACACAGTTCGCGTTGACGAGCCTGATCCGCGTTTCGGCAATATGCTTCTGGAACAATTCGGAGGAGCGAACGGCGAACTCGCTGCGGCGATGCAGTATTCCGTCCAAGGCCTCAACTGCGACGATCCAGGCCGCAAAGACTTATTGATGGATATCGGCACTGAAGAGCTTAGTCATCTGGAGATAGTAGGCACGCTCGCGCGCATGCATCTCAAGCCGCTCAAATCCGTGCGCGAGGAGGCCGAAGTCGATCCGTTGATCGCCATCGCCGGAGGCGGCGGCGTCGGCCTTTTCAACTCGATGGGGAACGCCTGGACCGCCGACTATCTAAAAATCACCGGCGAACTGGATGTGGATTTGCGCAGTAACATCGCCGCCGAGGCGCGCGCCAAGATCGTTTATGAGCGTTTGATCAATTTCTGCCGCGATGCCGGCACCAAGGATGCATTGCAGTTTCTGATGACGCGGGAGATCACCCATATGCGAGCATTCAGTCTCGCCCTGGAAAGTATGGGCAAGCCGCCGTTGAGCATCGGCAAGATTGCTCCGACGCCCCAGCTGGTCGACCAGTTCTTCAATGACTCGACCGGCGAGGGCGATCATGGAGAGGTCGACGCCCGCGGGCCTTGGAATGAGGGTAAGCCTTGGGAATTCGTCGAATCGCCGGCGTTGCAGGACTTTAATGGTGGCGATCACGAGTCGCTCGGCATTCATGCGGAAAGTTCGGATCCGCAGGTTTCGGAGCCGATCCAGGAACTTCTGGTCGATCAGCTCCGCGACATTCTGCATGCCGAAAAACAGCTGCTAAAGGCACTCCCCAAAATGGCGAAAGCGGCGCGTTCCGCCCAGCTCCAAGGTTTGTTTGAGACCCATCTCCAGGAGACCGAGGCCCAAGTCGAACGACTGGACGAGGGCTTGAAAATCCTCGGCGCTCCCGCCCGGGCAAAACCCTGCAAAGGAATGGCAGGGCTCGTGGAAGAGGGGGAAGACGTGATCAGTGAGGGGAAACAGAAGGAAGACGCTCCCGCAGACCTTGCCCTGATCGGGGCGGCTCAACGTGTGGAGCATTACGAGATCGCGGCCTACACCACCGCTCGCAACCTCGCTCTTCAGCTTCGCCAGCCCCTGCTCGTCCAACTCCTCACGACGTCGCTGGGCGAAGAGCAAAATGCCGGCCAACTGCTCGATCAAGTCGCGCAACCCTTGATGTCCGTGGCGAAAATGCCGGCCAGCGTCGAATAGGGAGGACGACACGCCCTGATAAACGACGGGGCGAGTCTTCTTTGTAAGGTGGTCCTTTTTCTTTCGCGAACTACCCCTGAGTGTTGGGCGAGGGAACGAAGCGCGACGCGCGGGGTTGCCTCTGTTGCAGCGCAACATGCGCGTCCGGCCGTTTGGAGCTCGGATCATTAGGATTCCAACTGATGCCTAGCTTGAGAGCATCGCAACGTGTCGCCCATTCATTCGTTCCGGCGTCCGCCCGGTATGGCGTGGCTGCCGGTGCCGTATTGTTTGTTGCCGCCCTAGCAGCCTCTGTTCTTGTGAATCGCGCGACGGCGGCACGAGCGGAACGTAAAAATCCGCCTCGTGGAAAATTCATAGAGGTGCGCGGTCTCCGGCTGCACTACATCGAGCAGGGCCAAGGCGAGGCGCTTGTCTTGCTGCATGGCAATTCGGGGATGATTGAGGATTTTACGTCCAGCGGAATTGTTGCCAAGGCGGCGCAAAAGTACCGGGTGATTGTGTTTGACCGACCGGGTTTTGGCCACAGTGAACGTCCGCGTGGCACTATCTGGACGCATGAGGCTCAAGCCGACCTTTTCGCTGAAGCTCTCTCAAAGATGCGCGTCTCGCATGCGACAATACTCGGGCATTCCTGGGGAGCGTCTATTGCCGTCGCCCTTGGACTTCGTCATCGCGGGATGGTCTCGTCCTTGGTTCTGGCGTCGGGATATTACTATCCAACTCCACGAAGCGACGTGCTGGTTCTCATGGGACCATCGCTGCCGGTGATCGGCGACATCATGAGTCACACTATCTCACCGTTGCTGGGCAGGCTGATGCAACCGTTCTTCACGCGTAAAATGTTCAGACCCGCGCCGATTCCTCACAAGTTCGACCGGTTTCCAAAGGAAATGGCGCTTAGGCCCTCTCAAATTCGCGCGTGCGCAGCCGAAACCGCGCTGATGATTCCCGACGCATTCGTCATGCAAGAGAGTTACGCCGAGTTGAACATGCCAGTCGTCATCATCGCGGGTGCGGAAGACAAGATCGTCGATACCGAAAAGCAGTCCGTTCGGCTCCATCACGACGTTAGGAACAGCACGCTGCGCCGGATCGAAGGCGTTGGCCACATGGTGCATCAAACCGCCACGGACGAGGTAATGGCCGCGATCGATGAAGCCGCCGGTGCAAATTCAGGACGACTTCATCCACGCTCAGTCGCCAATGCGTAGCGCCTTCAACCGATTCTAAAACAAAACTCGACCGATTGCGGCGCTGCTCCACGCTGATCGGATCAGTAGAAAAAAAGAGAACCCCCTAACACGCCAGGCAGGAACATCACGCGGCGCTCGCTGCCTTTTTGTTGACGCCTTTGCGAAGGGCAACGGTGTTGAGCTTCGTGTTAGCGGCCTTCTCTTCGTTCAAGTTGGGTTTGAGCAGGCGCACTCGGTTGATGCTCGCCGGCTCGGCGCCGCGAACCTGAACGTTTCCGACCGGCGGCAGCCGGGAAGTTCCTCAGCAAGGCAGGTCAAAAACACGCGACAAGAATAACGCGTCACCGGAATTGGCACGGTCGATGTGTGCCTCCCGACCAATCCTGTGTGATAAAAAAACCACACGAAAGCAAAAAAATGAGAACTTGGACGTAATCCACAACTAAACGCCACGTTTCCGCCCGCATTAGCCGCTGCCCTCATGGTTAATGCGGGGGTTGCACATGTTCTTGGGGAAACGCGCCGTACTCCGGCACTTCAATCGAGTCGGAGTGAAGCCTTCCGATCGCCGCGATGTATCCCGATTCGGCCTTCGCCAGATTGCCCTATTAGGAGCAGTCGCTCTGACAGCCGCCGCGCTCGCCAGTTGCGCGCAATCGCCGGTCCGTACCAGCAGATCTTACCAGGCCGTACCCAGCCGGCAGGCTTGGCTGCCGACCATCGAGAGAAGACACCGCGGCGTATTCGCCAAAACGGAATCCGTAACGCATGGCGCATCGGCAGGTCAGGCGTGGTCGCCGACGGTCGAGAGGAGACACCATACCGATCCGGTCACAACCGGCTCGCTGCCGCCCGCTGCTTCCGTCGGCGTTGCCAGCTTTTACACCGAGGGTGCGCGCACCGCGAACGGCGAGCGACTTAATCCCAATGCGCTGACCGCGGCTCATCCGTCATTGCCGTTCGGTACACACTTGCGCATCACCAGCGTTGCCAGCGGGCGCTCGGTCGTCGTGCGGGTGAACGATCGCGGCCCGTACATTAAAGGGCGCGCGGTTGACGTGTCCTATTCCGCCGCGAAAGAGCTCGGCATGACCGAGCGCGGCGTCGCCAAAGTGAAAATGGAAGTCGTGCAAGAGCGCTAGTCCGCACCGGCGCGGACAGACATCCTCGCGCTTAAATGGTCTAGATCACAATCGGAACAGCAGGATCGCCGCCGCGACCAATACAATAACGGCCGGCGTGAACAGCGAGACATTGGCATCGGTGGTGAATCTGCGGCCCAGCAGATTCCACTTGAAATCCGGGACGCCGTTGACCTTGTCGACCAGCCATCCGCCGTAGGCCGGGCGCGACGCATACGCAGTCCAGAAGCCGGCATACATGCAAGCGGCGGTGATGGCGACGATCCACAGAAGCCTGGTGTCAGCGCCGGCTATCCAGATGATGCAAAGCATGAGCAGGGCGACATAGACGTAAGAGCTCACCTGCCAAACGACGTGATAGCGCGCGTGACCGGTCCATGACGGATTGGTCGCATGCGTATTGTTGGAATCGAAGATGCCGGGAATGGCGCTGTAACCAAGCGTCGCAACAGTGAGCAGGATTTTTACCGCCAGCAGCATGAGTGTGGTCCTCCCCGTTTTGAAAACGGAAATTATGGAGTTTTTCTGCGGCGCGCAATCGCTTGGACCGCACGATCGCCTCGCCCACGTTCCGGCGGCGTCAGGCGAGGCGGCGCTTAACGGGCTGACGCTTGACGCGCTTTTCCCGGGCGCGACTGCGCGATCTCGGCGATCAGCTTTTTGATGATGGCCTGGCCGAACGACGCGAAGTTTTCCGCCACGATGACAAATGCGCCGGTGCCGCCGACGACGTGGCTGCGGTAGTAATTATCGAGACCGCCCTGCGGATTGGTGTGGTCGGGATTCCAGACAAGCGGCGTTTCGCTGAAGATGACCAGGCCGTTGATGGTGACGCCCTGCGCCAGCGCTTCGTCGCGCGCCAGCGTTACATCGCGGCCGGCATTGTTGGTGCCGTCGCCGGAGATATCGATGGTGCGGCGTTCGGACTCGAAGGGCGCCTTGGCAAGCTGGCCCATCGAGAAATCGATCGCGCCCGAGATCGAAGTCCGGTCGGCAAACGAGCGCGGCGCCTCCAACAAATGGTCGCCGAAGCCTTTGGCTTCTTCGGCGTCGCCGATGCGGGTCCAGTCGATCAGGACGCGCTGCGAACCCGAGCCCGACCATTCGACGAAGCTCACCCCGATGCGGCCGTTGCGGCCGGAACCGATGGCTTCGAGCACCCGCGGATCGGAGATGGCGGCGGCATAACCGTCGCGCTGCAGCTGGAATTTGCCGGAGTCGACGCTGCGCGAGACGTCGGCGGCGAGCACCAGCAGCAAATCGACTTTTTCGGCCGCCACAGCGGCGGCGGGAAATGCCGCGACCGCGGCAAAAATCACAGTGATCAAAGCTTTGCCTAGGCGCGATGCCGCCATTTCACCCGCTCACGCATTGGCCAGGGCATGAATCGCCGTGCGAACCCGCTGATAAGTGCCGCAACGGCAGATATTGGTGATGGCGGCGTCGATCTCGGCGTCGGTCGGCTTCGGCTTTTGCGCCAGCAAGGCCACGACCGCCATGATCATTCCGCTTTGGCAATAGCCGCATTGCGGCACATCGAAATCGACCCAGGCCTTCTGCACCGGATGGAGCTTGCCGTTCTGCACCAGCGCTTCGATGGTCGTGATTTCGCCGGTTCCGACCGTGCCGACTTCGACCTGGCATGAACGCGTCGCCACGCCGTCGATGTGCACCGTGCAGGCGCCGCATTGCGCGATGCCGCAGCCATATTTCGTCCCAGTCAGTCCGATCGTGTCGCGCAACACCCAGAGCAGGGGGGTGTCGGGTTCGACGTCGACCTCATAGGATTTTCCGTTGACCGAAATGCGCGCCACATTCCGTCCTTCGTCACTCCCGGCGCAAACACCTTACCGCGATACGGCGGCAAAGCGAAATTACAAATCCGCGATTCGGGAATGCAAACGGCGGACGGCGGCAGACGTTTGGCCTAGTGTCCCGATTCCGAAGTTCGCATGACCAGGCGGCAATCCCATGTGCGAACTTCGGAATCAAAGGGTCACTAGCAAACCTATTGATCTCGTGTGGCTTTGGTTCAGAAGTCCGCAAAATAAGGTGCCGGCAAAACGATGCGGACTTCTGAACCGCCACACGAATCACATCCGCCGATATTCGTAAACCACGTCGTCCTGAATGGCGGCGAGCGCGGCGACGCGGTTATGCCCGGGCGCCAGATGGCAGACCGGATCGGTCGCGCGCGCATTTCCGGTCAAAGCGAAGGCCTGGCAGCGGCAGCCGCCGAAATCGATATCGCGCCGGGCGCAGGATTGGCATGGTTCGGCCATCCAGGCCGTGCCGCGGAAGGCATTGAAGGCCGGCGAGTTGGCCCAGATGTCGGCCAGCGAATGCTCGCGCACCGACCAGAATTCCAGGCCGGGAATCGATTCGGCGGCGTGACAGGGCAAGACTTTGCCGGCCGGCGTGATGTTGAGCGAGCGCCGGCCCCAGCCGCCGACGCACGGCTTCGGCAGCCGCGCGTAATAATCGGGCACGACGGCGTCGATGACGATCTCGCCGCGATGGCGCGCCCGCAACGCCTCGACCTTGGCGGCGGCGCGTTGCACCTGTTCGGCACTCGGCATCAGCGCGCCACGGTTTTTCAGCGCCCAGCCGTAATATTGCGCGTGCGCGATTTCGACGCGGCTCGCACCGAGCGTCAGCGCCAGCGCGACCATGTCTTCCAGCCGGTCGATATTGGCGCGGTGGATGACGGCGTTGACCGTCAGTAGAATCTTCAAGCGCACGGCTTCTTCGGCCAGCGCGCGCTTGCGGGCGAAGGCGCCCCGATAACCGGCGATGTGGTCGGCGCTTGCTGCGTCGCTGTCCTGAATTGAGATCTGGACGTGGTCGAGGCCGGCGGCGGCGAGCTTGGCCAAAGTCGCCGCGGTAATGCCCACGGCGGACGTGATGAGATTGGTATAGAGGCCGGCGTCATGCGCCGATGCCGCAATCGCGACGAGATCGCGGCGCGCGCCCGGTTCGCCGCCGGAGAGATGCACCTGCAAGACGCCAAGCGCTGCGGCTTCGCCGAACACCCGCGCCCAGGTCGGCGCATCGAGCTCGTCGTGCCGTGCGTCAAGCGCCAGCGGGTTGGAGCAGTACGGACAGCCGAGCGGGCAAATGTGAGTGAGCTCGGCCAACAGCCCCAGCGGCTTCGGCAACGCGCCGCCGGTCTTTGCGGCTCGGGTATTCGCCAGATCGCCGGCTTGCGCCACTTATTTCACTCCCGCTCAATCCGCCGCGTGCCGTCGCCGTCTTGACCTGCGAGCTATGCGGCGGCGTCGCTTGGCACAAGGGACGCGCTCGCCGGTCAAAGTTCAAGCAACCGTTTATCCGCCAGCCCCCGCAGCAAAGCCGTGACGTCGGCGAGGATACGTTCGCGCGGCGCCGCAAAGGTTGTCGCCAGGTCGTCGACGATTGTCCCGAGCGTTGCCTCGCCGGTGCAGCGTTTGACAATCTCGACGGCGATGGTGTCGGCCTTGAAGACCCGCTCGGGCGCGAGCAGCACCCAGCCGCCTTGCGCCTCGCTGTGCACGAGGCGCACGCCGCGCGGCAGCCGCGGGCGGCAATCGGGGTCGAGCGGCGGAGCCGGATCATTCACGAAGTCACCTAATCCTGCACCTGATCCTGCGGCACAAAGGCGCCGGGCGGAATGTGCTTGGGCGCGACATAAGCGGAATAAAGCGCGTCCAGCATCGCCCACAACACATCGCATTTGAACTCGAGCGCCTTAAGCACGTTCGCTTGCGTTTCCTGCGTGCGGGCGTGCGCCTTGACGTAATCCAGCGCAAAGCGGGAATCCCGCTCGGCTTGCGGCGGCCGCTGCGAGAAATAAGCCAGCGTCGCCGCGGTGACGAAATCGTAGCTTTTCAGCATGCCCTCCATCCGCTCGCTGATAATGACCGGCGAGAACAATTCCGTCAGCGAGGAGGCGATCGCTTCCAGCAAAGTCTTTTCGCGGACGAAATGCACATAGGCGTCCACGGCAAATCGCGTCGCCGGCAGAAGCCCGCGCAACGAGGTGACGTAGTCGCGCGGCAGGCTCAAGCCGTCGGTGAGCTTGAGCCAGCGCGCGATGCCGCCATCGCCGTCGGCAACGCCGTCGTGATCGACCAGGCGGCTTCGCCACTCGCGCCGGATGGCGGCATCGTCGCAGCGCGCGATCAGGCTTGCGTCCTTCACCGGGATCATCGCCTGATAATAGTAGCGATTGAGCGCCCATGCCTGCACCTGGCCTTTGTTGCACGCGCCGCCGTGCAGGAGCTTATGGAACGGGTGCAGGCGGTGATAGCGCCGCGCGCCAATGTCGCGCAGCCGCGCTTCAAGCTCTTCGGGGCGAAGCGCCGTCACAACACAATCTCCATCCCGTCCTCGGCGACCTCGAATCTGGCGGCTTCGACTTTATTCCGTTCCGGCGAGCCTTCGATCAAAATCGGGTTGGTGTTGTTGATGTGGGTGAGGATGCGGCGGCCGCTAGTCATGGCCAGCGCGGCGAGCGAGCCGCCTTCGCCGGCGAGCGGCATGTGCCCCATGAGGCGGCCAGTTTTTTCGCCGACGCCCGCGGCGATCATCTCGTCGTCGGCAAACAGCGTGGCATCGAACAACACCACGTCGGCGTCGGCGAGGCGTTGCTGCAAGCCTTGAGTCATCGCGGCGGCGCCGGGCACGTAAGCCAGCCGCCGCGAGCCGAGGGTGAGTTCAACGCCGACATTGCTGCCATCTTCGGCGGCGGCCGGCGCGCCGCCGTCTTCGAGATAGAGCGGCACCTTGCCCGGGACGGCGAACAGCTCGGCGGTGAGCCCGCCCGGCAACGCGAAAGGTTTCTCCGGCGCGACCACGCTGCGGGTCACGACATCGGCCGCCAACACGCCGAAAATCGGATTGGCGTCGAGCGTCGCATGAGTTTGCGCCGTGGCAAAAAGCGCAAAAGGCTGGCGCTCGCGCAACGTCAGGAGCCCGGCGATCTGGTCGATTTCGGCGCCGGTGAGGACGACCGCCGCGATCGGGCTGCCTCGCGCTCCGCCGTGTGGCCGCAATTGCGGCGTGGCCATAAGCTGGGCCCGCAGATCGGGTGAGGCGTTGATGAGGGTCCAATTCTCGCCATCAGCGGAGACGGCGAGGCTTGCCTGCGAGCGCGGCTTGACGCGCTTATCGCCACTCCAGGCCAGGCGGCACGAAGCGCACAGGCAATTCCACTGCGGATAGCCGCCACCGCCCGCAGAACCGAGGACGATAGCGGTTAGCCGCCCCATTCACTGGGGATCGCAGCAGCAGAAAGGGATTACAGCTCGGCCGGCAGATAGCCGTTGATCTCGAGGCCGATGCAGATTTCTACGAGGGTCGGGGTGGTCCAGGCCATGGTCGTTCCCTTCGGTGTGGTTCCCTAGGTCGTTCATTAACGTACATGAGGACGCTACTTAACCGGCTCGCGCAACCTCAGGTTTGTCAAAGTAAATCGAAGTCCCCGGATCGGCAAGGATTTTCCGAAGCTTTGCCGTCACGTCATCGTGTCAGCCGATGGGCAAACGCCCCAACCACCACGCGCCAAAGGCCGTTTGCCACGTCCGCCTTTTGGCCACCTTTCCATCACCCCGCAAGCAGGGCATGGTGGCGCACGGAACGCGCGCCAGGCATTGACCGGGCGGCTGTCTTGACGCGCCCGGTTCGACAAAAACAGTCTTTGAGGAGGAAACCATGAGGTATCACGTGACGCGCCGCGGCGTGGCGGGTTTTGGCGCTGCGCTCGTTGTCGCCGGCGGCTTGGCCGCCGCAGCGGCGCCGGCATCGGCGCAGAGCGGCGAGCCGATCAAGCTCGGCTTCTCCATGGCGCTGACCGGTCCGCTGGCGCCCAACGGCAAGCAGTCGCTGCTCGGCGCGCAGATCTGGGCGGACGAGGTCAACGCCAAGGGCGGGCTCCTCGGCCGTAAGGTCGAGCTCGTCCACTATGACGATCAGTCTAATCCGACCAACGTGCCCGGCATCTACACCAAGCTGATCGAGATCGACAAAGTCGACATTGTCATGGGGCCGTACGGCACCAATCTTAACGCGCCGGCGCTTCCGGTGGTCATGCAGAAGAACAAGCTGTTCGTTGGCTTCTTCGCCCTCGACATCAATAGCGAGTTTCACTACCCGAAATACTTCTCCATGCTGCCGACCGGGCCGACGCCGCGCGAAGCTTTCACCGAAGGTTTCTTCCAGGCCGCGGCCGCGCAAAACCCGAAGCCGGCGACGGTGGCGCTGGTGTCGGAAGACGCCGAATTCGCCCGCAACGCCTGCGACGGCGCCCGCAACAACGCCAAGGCCGGCGGCTTCAACATCATCTACGACAAGACGTTTCCACCCGGGACTACCGATTTCTCGCCGATCATCCACGCCTTGCAGGCCACCAACGCCGACATTGTCGCGGTTTGCTCTTATCCGCTGAGCTCGGTCGGCATCGTCCAGTCGGTTCGCGAGCTTGGCTTCAAGCCGAAAATGCTCGGCGGCGCCATGGTCGGATTGCAGGCGCTGGCGTTCAAGGACAAGCTCAAGGGCAAGCTCAACGGCATCGTCAACTACGAGACCTGGGTGCCGTCGCCGAAGCTGCTGGCGCCGGCCGCCGACTTCTTCAAGGTCTATCAGGAGCGCGCCAAGGGCCAGGGCATCGATCCGCTCGGCTATTATCTCGGCGGCTGGGGCTACGCCGATTTTCAGTTGATCGGACAGGCGATCGAAGGCGCCGGCACCGTCGACAACGACAAGCTCGCCGAATATTTCCGCACCCACGAATTCAAGACCATCATGGGTGACGTCAAATTCGGCAAGAACGGCGAGTGGACCAAATCCGGGATGCTGCAGGTGCAGTATCACGGCCTGACCGATGCCGCCAACCTCGAGACCTGGCGCGGCATGAGCTATCAGACCGTGATCTCGCCGGCCGACCAGAAAACCGGCGATCTGGTTTACCCCTACGAGAAGGCCGCGGAGTAGCTCCGCCCGACGCGCGCGCTTCACCTCTCCCCGCGTGCGGGGAGAGGGAATACATCGTCGCTCCCGCGCCGCGCTTAATCCCGTCGCCCCGCTTGCGGGGAGAAGGTGGCGAGCGGCTTTTGCCGCGAGCCGGATGAGGGGCGTTGCCCCTT
>DATNNI010000279.1:0-3706 GCA_035601915.1 Xanthobacteraceae bacterium | reverse complement strand
CGATCCCGACCCCGATCCGGAACGCACATTCGCCGAACGGCGCCGGCTGTTCGACCTGCCGCGTTCGAGCTGGCAGGACTTCGACAAGTCGGTCATCTCCAAGGGCGGCGGCGTTTTTTCGCGCGCGGCGAAGGAAATCCGCTTGTCGGAAGAAGCGCAACGGCTTCTCGGCATCGGCGAAAAGGCAACGCCGCAGGATGTGATCCGCGCCGTCCTTAAGGCGCGGGTGGATTTATTGTTCTTCGGCGGGATCGGCACCTGTGTGCGTGCGTCGGATGAGAGCGACGAGGCCGCAGGCGACCGCGCCAATGACGCCATTCGCGTCGCGGGCAGCGATCTTCACTGCAAGGTGATCGGCGAAGGCGCCAATCTCGGCATGACCCAGCGCGGCCGCATCGAAGCAGCATTGCGGGGCGTGCGGCTGAACACCGACGCCATCGACAACTCGGCAGGGGTCAATACGTCGGATATGGAAGTCAACATCAAGATCGCGCTCAGTATCCCGGTGCGCGACGGCCGTTTGGCTATGGATGCGCGCAATGCGCTCCTTGCCGAAATGACCGATGAGGTCGCCGCCCTCGTGCTCCGCAACAACTATTTGCAACCGCTGGCGCTATCGCTGTCCGAACGGCGCGGCATGGAGGATTTCGGCTTTCTGCAGCGCCTCGTTCAGATTCTGGAAGGACGCGGATTGCTGGATCGCGCCGTCGAATTTCTGCCCGACGACGTTGCGCTTGCCGAACGCCGGCGGCGCTCACAGCCGTTTACGCGTCCTGAACTGGCGGTCCTGCTCGCCTATGCCAAAATAACGCTCTACGAGGATTTGCTCGAATCGGCCGTCCCCGACGACGCTTATCTCGGCCGCGAGCTCGTCCGCTATTTTCCGCACCTAATCCCCGAGCGGTTTCCCGATGCGCTGACAAAACACCGGCTGCGCCGCGAGATCGTGGCCACGCAGCTTGCCAACTCGATGATCAACCGGGGCGGGCCATCTCTCATTGTGCGCATTGCCGACCAGACCGGTGCGGCGCCAGCGGATATCGCTTTAGCGTTTGCCGCGGTGCGCGACAGTTACGGCATGACCGCGCTCAATACTGCTGTCGATTCTCTCGACAACGTCGTCGCCGCAAAAGTCCAACTCGCGCTCTATCAGACGATCCAGGACCTGCTGCTCGATCGCATCATCTGGTTCTTGCGCAACGTGGACTTGACCAACCGCCTTGCCGAAATGGTGGCGCACTACCGCGACGGCATTGCCGCGGTCGCCGCCGCGCTCGAGGGCGCACTGCCCGAAGACGCGCAGACCGCTCGCGCGGCACGGCGGCAAGAGCTGATCGGCGCCGGCGTCCCCGAAGCGATTGCCGCCAATATCTGCAATCTCGGCCCGCTCACCGCGGCGCCCGACATCGTGTTGGTCACCGACCGCACCGGCCGTCCGATTGGCGACGTGGCAGCTACCTACTTCGCTGCAAGTGCGTTCTTCGGCCTCGATTGCATTGTCGCCGCCGCTGGCAATATTCCGATCGCCGATTATTTCGACCGGCTGGCGCTGGATCGCGCTCGCGACTCCATCGGCGATGCTGAGCGCCGTCTGACCGCGGCGATGATCGGCGACGGTCCTGGCGGCGCCGGGGCCGTGGAGCGCTGGGTCGCATCCCGCAAGCCCGTGGTCGAGCGCATTCGCGGCGGAATCCACGAAATCGCCGCATCCGGGCTTACACTGTCCAAGCTTGCGGTTGCCGCAAGCCTATTGGGGGATTTGGTCAAGGATTGAGCGCACGAAGGTGCACGAAAAAAGGACCCCAAGCAGATACGCGCTTGGGGCCCTTGTAGTCGTTGCCTCAAAACTTAGGCTTATTGGACCGGGCGGCGGGGTGTCGGGGGATGGGGAGCCGTCCGGTCCGCCTAATTCGCGGGAAATATGATCGCACACCGCGAATACAATGCAGTTCACAGGTTAGTGTTTGTTGCTGCGGCAAAAAGGCTCTCCCCCTTTTCAACTCACACACACTCGCCAGGCAGCGGGAGGCCGATCCCTAATCGCGGCAAAGACAAGGGGCCACATGCCGCCAGCTGCCACACAGTGATAGCGGAGCGCGCACGTCGCAGCATTAAAATCAAATTGGAGTGATGCGCGCATCGCACGCGAAAACTCCCCGCGCCAAGTTTCGGCGGGAAGATGAAATGATGTTAATGTAGGCGACTTCCGTCGAATTGCGCCTGGGCGCAAGGACTGTCTGGACTTGCTTTACCGCTGTTCGCGGAGGTCTCTCCACCGGGCCTCCGACGCGACGGCCGCGAGGCAGCAGGGTGAACGCGGTGCACTCGATACCCTTGCTCTACACGATTTCCGGATTTGGCGTCGGCCTCCTGGTCGGTTTGACCGGTGTAGGCGGCGGCGCGTTAATGACGCCGCTGCTCATATTGTTGTTCGGCATTCATCCGGCGACGGCCGTCGGCACCGACCTTCTCTACGCTGCGGTGACGAAATCAGCCGGCAGCGTTGTGCATGGGTTCAATCGGACGGTCGACTGGCGGATCGTCGGCCGGATCGCCTCCGGCAGCGTACCGACGACAATAATCACCATTGCATGCTTGAGCTTTTTCGACATCAACGGTGAGGGTGCAAGACACTTGATCGGCGGCGTGTTGGCATTGGCACTGCTGATCACCGCCATCACTCTGATCTTTCGCAACAAGATTGCCGCCCATTATGCGCCGCGAGTGAGCGCGCTTTCGCCCACTCGGATAAGGGCGCTCACCATCCTCACCGGCGGCGTTCTCGGCGTCTTGGTGTCGATCACATCAGTCGGGGCGGGCGCGATCGGCGTGACCGCGCTGGTACTGCTTTATCCAAAAGTTCCGGTCCGGCAAATAATCGGGTCCGACATCGTCCATGCCGTGCCGTTAACGCTGGTCGCCGGGATCGGGCATTGGCTGCTCGGTTCAGTGGATTGGCAGATTTTCACCGCGCTTATTTTCGGATCTATCCCGGGAATCCTGGTTGGCAGCTATGCCGCGGCCCGCTTCCCAGAAACTGCGCTCCGCGTTGTGCTGGCGCTCACGCTGCTTGCTGTTGCGGCCAAGCTATCGTTCGAGTTTATTCCGCCGCCCGCGCTCGTAGCCGCGCAAACCGTACACCACTGAGGCGTTGACGACAGCCGCAACCGACTGCAAAACCGGCGCGAAACCTCAAACCCCGGTCAAGCCGTAACGATGCAGATCGCTGCCGTGGATGTCGAGCCATACCTTGGCGCGTTGATGGTCGGGACAGAGGCGTTGAACGAGCCGCCAGAACCTTGCGGAATGATTCATCTCCGCCAGATGCGCGACTTCATGCGCCGCAAGGTAATTGAGGACGAAGGGCGGCGCGAGGATCAGCCGCCACGAGTATGACAGCACTCCTGTGCTCGAGCAGGAACCCCAGCGGCTCGCCTGATCGCGAACGGCGAGCCGCTTGACGGTGACGCCGAGTGAAGCGGCAAAGCGAAGGCTGGCGGCTTCCAAGTCGCGCCTGGCTTCACGCCGCAGGAAGTCGCCGATGCGCCGGTCGACATGCGGCGCTTGTCCGGCAACGCAGATAAGCGGCTCTTCCGCGCTATCTGGTTCAATCCACACCGTGCCGCGCGTGCCGGGACGGTGCACAATCCGATGCGGCGTGCCGCGCAACGGCACAACAATGCCGTCGGCAAAGCGCACCACTTCC
>DATNNI010000278.1:0-10777 GCA_035601915.1 Xanthobacteraceae bacterium | reverse complement strand
CGTCTCGGCAAACCGTCCCGACCGAGCGTGTTGCCCGGCATTTATGCGCTGTTAAAGCGGCACAAGCACCGCGTGCAACCGCCGCTAGACGTCGACGCTGGCGGCGAGGGCGTGCTGTTCAATGAATTCGCGGCGCGGCTCGACCTTGTCGCCCATCAACTCATCGAAAGTCGTGTTGGCCTCGTCGATCTCCTTGACGCTGACCTGCAAGAGCGAGCGGGCGTTGACATCGAGCGTCGTTTCCCAGAGCTGACCCGGGTTCATTTCGCCAAGGCCTTTGTAGCGCTGCAGGTTAAGGCCCTTTTTCCCGACCGCGATCACTGCCTCGAACAGGCTGACGGGACCGTGGATCGGCGTCTCCTCGTCCTTGCGCTTTAGCAGCGCCGGCGGGGTCGGGCGCGGGAACACTTTCTGGAGGAGCGGCGCGAATTCGTCGAGCTTGCGCGCGTCGGCGGAGCCGAGCAGCGCCTTGTCGATAACGGTGACTTCTTTGACGCCGCGCACGGTGCGCTCAAAGGTAAAGCCGGTGCCCTCGGTGAATTGGCCTTGCCAGCCGCGCTCGGTCTCCTCCGACAACGCATCGAGGCGCCGCGCGATATAGGGCACGGCGGCAAGCGCTTTCTGCGTATCGCCAAAAATATCGGCGTTGAGGACGCTCAGGATGGCCGCTTGTTCGACGACCTGGCGATTATAGCGGCTGTGCAAGCCGCGCAGCAGGTTGCGGATCACGCGCGCATCCTCGACGAGCTTGCGCAAATCGAGACCGGCGCGGATCTCGCCCGACGATAGCGTCAGCGTGGTGTCTTCCAGGCCGGTGTCGATCAGATAGTTTTCCAGCGCCCGCTCGTCCTTGAGATATTGCTCCGACTTGCCGCGTGCGACTTTGTAAAGCGGCGGCTGCGCGATGAAGAGATGACCGCGGTCGATGAGCTCGCGCATCTGGCGATAAAAGAACGTGAGCAGGAGCGTGCGGATATGGGCGCCGTCGACATCGGCGTCCGTCATGATGATGATCTTGTGGTAGCGCAGCTTGTCGGCAGCGAACTCGTCGGTGCCGATGCCGGTGCCCAGCGCGGTGATGAGCGTGCCGATTTGCTCGGACGACAGCATCTTGTCCATGCGCGCGCGCTCGACGTTCAGGATTTTGCCGCGGAGCGGCAAGACCGCCTGGAATGCGCGGTTGCGGCCCTGTTTGGCGCTGCCGCCGGCGGAATCGCCCTCGACGATGAACAGTTCGGATTTCGCCGGATCACGCTCCTGACAATCGGCGAGCTTGCCGGGGAGGGAGGTGATGCCGAGCGCGCTTTTGCGCGTCATTTCCCGCGCCTTGCGCGCGGCTTCGCGCGCTGCGGCTGCCTGAATGACTTTGCCGACAATGATCTTGGCCTCGCCCGGATGCTCCTCGAACCAGGCTTTAAGCATGTCGTTGATCACGCCTTCGACCACCGGGCGCACCTCGGAGGACACGAGCTTGTCCTTGGTCTGCGACGAAAATTTCGGATCGGGCACTTTGACCGAAAGAACGGCGGTCAAACCTTCGCGGCAATCGTCACCGGTGAGCGCGACTTTTTCCTTGCGCGCGCCGCCGCCGGATTCGGCGTAGCCCGTGACCTGACGGGTTAGCGCGCCGCGAAAGCCCGCGAGATGCGTGCCGCCGTCGCGCTGCGGGATGTTGTTGGTAAAGCACAGCACCGTCTCGTGATAGCCGTCGTTCCACCACAGCGCGCATTCGACACCGATGCCGTCGCGCTCCGCCTTGATGACAATCGGCTGCGGCACCAGCGGCGATTTGTTGCGGTCGAGATATTTGACGAAGGCTTCGACGCCGCCCTCGTAGCGCAGGGTTTCGCGCTTCTCGACCGCGTGACGCATGTCGGAAAGCACGATAGTAACGCCGGAATTGAGGAAGGCGAGTTCTCGCAGCCGGTGTTCGAGCGTGGCGAAATCGAACTCCGTCATGGTGAAGGTTTTCGTCGACGGCAGAAAAGTCACTTCGGTTCCACGCCGGTCATACGCCGCGCCGACGATAGCGAGCGGAGCCACCGCTTCGCCGTGGCGGAATTCCATGGAATGTTCGCGGCCGTCACGCCAGATCGTAAGCTTCAGCGAACTGGACAGCGCATTGACGACTGACACGCCGACGCCGTGCAGTCCGCCGGAGACCTTGTAGGCGTTCTGATCGAATTTTCCGCCGGCATGCAGTTGCGTCATGATCACTTCGGCCGCCGACACGCCCTCGCCTTTGTGGATGTCGGTCGGAATGCCGCGGCCGTCGTCGCGCACGGTGCAGGAACCGTCAGGATTGAGGGTGACTTCGACCTGCTTGGCAAAGCCCGCCAACGCCTCGTCAATGGCGTTGTCGACAACTTCGTAGACCATGTGATGGAGGCCGGACCCGTCATCGGTGTCGCCGATATACATGCCCGGCCGCTTACGAACCGCGTCGAGCCCTTTAAGAACCTTGATCGATTCCGCTCCATAATCGGCGGCAGAATCGGGGGTTGGTTTACGGATGGCTTCGGCCATGCAGAAGGGCTTTCGGGAAAGCTTTGATAGGCAAAAGAATCGCCCGTTTCTTGTACACGAAAACACGGGCAGGTACAGGTCAAATCGACCCGTACTAAGATATTGCGGAATCGTGATTTTTCAAGGTTTTGCCCGGCGAAATTTGGCTCTGGCTTGGGCCATGAAACGAGGGCAAAAACAACGCCGGTTTTGGCGGCGGCGAACCGGGCTCATTAGCTAAAAAAATCAGCCGGAAAGTGCGCCCGCGAACAGCACGGCTCGCGCGACAGCCGCAAGTCCTCCGACGGCTAGCTTGCAAGCTTGTCGTCGTGCCGCGGTAAGACGTAATCGGTACGCGGCCGGTACTCCGGCGCGGGCTCCTGGAAGCATTTCAGCGCCGCAGTCCATAGTTCAACGCGATCGAGATCGTCGTGCAGACGATTCAACGCCTCGATGAGGTTTTTCATAACGGTATCTGGCACGGCGTCCGGCATTGGCCCACTAGCTTCGACGTTTCCAGTCGCTGAGGGGTAAGGCGTTGACGGCGCACTAGTTCCCTCGTTGCAGCCAGACGATAATTCGTGAGCAACGGAACCAGCCCGCGCTCAGCTTCTCGACAAGCTTAACCGCCTCTTACTTCCAGGTGGCCGGATTGAACCTCCACCAGCATCGCTTGGCTTTTGATCTCGGTGAAAAGCGCCGGATCCGCGCCTGTCATCCAGACCTGCGCACCGAGCTGCGCCAGTTCGCCGTATAGCGCCACGCGGCGCGACGGGTCGAGGTGAGCGACCAGCTCGTCGAGAAGGAGGATTGGCGGCGACCCGGTCATGTCAGCGATCAATCGTGCGTGGGCGAGCACGAGACCGATAAGCAGTGCTTTTTGTTCTCCGGTGGAGGCGTCGGCCGCGGCAATGCCCTTTTGGGCGTACACGACTGCCAGATCGGTCAGGTGCGGGCCGTCGAGCGTACGGCCGGCAGCCGCATCGCGGCCGCGGTTCTCCCGGAGCTTTTCGCGATAGCGTTCTTCGACGATAACCGCGGGCTCGCCGGGCAGCAGGCTTTCCATCCAGCCGTCGAGCGCGATATCGGCCGGTGGGAATGCCGACTGCGCCCGGGCCGAAAGCGCAGCGCGGAGGCGGCCTATGGTTTCCGCGCGCAAACTCGCGACCGCCACCGCCAGTTCCGCCGTCTCGTGCTCCACCGCGTCGAGCCAGTGAGTGTCAGGCCGCGGGTCTTCCAGGAGCCGGTTGCGCGAGCGCAGCGCGCGCTCGAATGCGTTGACGCGGCTGGAGTGCTCGCTGTCGGTCGCGGTCGCCAGGCGATCGAGAAAGCGGCGGCGTTCGGCCGGCGCACCGGTGAACAGCGAATCCATCGCCGGCACCATCCAGATGATGCGCACGTGGTCGGAGAATGCCGCGGCCGTTCCCACCGGCTCGCGATCAATGCGGTATTTTCGTTGCGCCGTCGCGCCGTCCTCGGCTGTGCGCTCGATGCCGGTGCCGAGCGTCGCCAGCCCGAGAGCGCCTTCGACTTCGGCAGAAACCGCCCATGAGCCGTCACCCTCATTGCAGGCGACTTCCTCGAGCGTGGCGCGCCGCAGGCCGCGTCCGGGCGCAAGAAACGAGATGGCCTCAATGAGGTTGGTTTTGCCAGCACCATTTGGGCCGCACAGCACGATCGGTCGGCTTCCGGCCTCAAGAATTACCGCGCGGTAATTGCGGAAATTGCTCAGAGTAAGACGGCGGACTAGAGAAGGCATTACGTGTCATCATCCGCGAAGGCGGATGATCCAGTATTCGGCAAATTAAGTAGTGGCTGTCGACGCCGACGTGTACTAGATGCTCCGCATTCGCGGAGCATGACAAGGCCTACACCCGCATCGGCATCAGCACGTAAAGCGCGCCGCGGGATTCCTTGTCCTGGATCAGCGTTGGCGAGCCCGGATCGGCAAGCTTCAGCACCGCGGCCTCGCTCTCGATCTGGGCGGCAATATCAAGCAAATACCGTGAGTTGAACCCGATATCGATCGGGTCGGCCTCGTATTCGACCTCGAGCTCTTCGGTGGCGCTGCCGGAATCCGGATTGGTGACGGAAAGCAGCAAGCGGCCGCCGGTCAGCGACAATTTGACCGCGCGTCCGCGTTCGCTCGCCACCGTCGAAACCCGGTCGACCGCTGCCTCGAACTCTTTCTTGTCAACCACGAGCTCTTTGTCGTTGTTGAGCGGAATGACGCGCCCATAATCGGGGAAGGTCCCGTCAATGAGCTTCGAGGTCAAAACCACGTCGCCGACGGTGAAACGGATTTTCCCCGGCGAGAGTTCGACCGCGATCTCCGTTTCGCCGTTCTCGAGGAGGCGCTGAACTTCGCCGACGGTTTTGCGCGGCACGATAATGCCCGGCATGCCGGCGGCGCCTTTCGGCAACTCGAGCTCCATTTGCGCCAGCCGGTGACCGTCGGTGGCAACGGCGCGCAAAGTGTGTTCTTGCGCGGTGCTCGCCGCGTGCAAGTAAATGCCATTGAGATAGTAACGGGTTTCCTCGGTCGAGATGGCGAATTGGGTCTTGTCGATCAGGCGCTTGAGCTCGGCGGCCTTGATCGAGAATTTGTGCGTCATTTCGCCCGGCGCGAGATCGGGAAAATCACTCTCCGGCAGCGTCTGCAGCGAAAAGCGCGAGCGCCCCGCACGGATCGACAGCGCGGCGCGATCGGCGGAAGATTCGAGGACGATTTGCGCGCCCTCGGGAAGTTTGCGGACAATGTCATAGAACATATGTGCGGGTACGGTCGTGGCGCCGGCCGGCGCCACTTCGGCTGCGATCGTATCTGTCACTTCCAGATCAAGGTCGGTCGCCTTCAGGCTCAGTTTGGCGCGGTCGGCGCGAATGAGCACATTGGCCAAAATCGGAATGGTATTGCGCCGCTCCACGGCGCGATGCACGTGGCCGAGCGATTTCAATAATTCGGCGCGCTCTACGGTAACCTTCATACCGACATCCGTTTACAACACAGGGATGACGAAAGTGGCCCGGCAGGGGCCTTTCGGCAAGGGCGCAGCACGCCGGGACGGGCCTTTTCTAGGCGTTTCGCACAGCAATGACGGAGGCCGGGAACAGCTCGTAAAGGCCTTGCGCCGGGGCACAAAGGTGCGCCTTCGGGCGCACCGGCAGGCGTCAATCCTGCAGTTGGCGCTTGAGCGATTCAATCTCCTCGGCAAACGAGGTGTCGATGTTCGTCAGGTTCTCGATCTTGCGCACGGCATGCAGAACAGTGGTGTGGTCGCGGCCGCCGAACCGCCGGCCGATTTCCGGCAACGACCGAAGCGTCAGCACTTTGGCGAGGTACATAGCGACTTGGCGGGGCCGCACCACGTTAGCGGTGCGGCGGGACGACAAAAGGTCGGCGCGGCTCACGTTGTATTGGCGCGCAACGATGCGCTGGATGTCCTCAATGCGCACGCGTTTCGGCTCGACCGGCCGAATGAGATCGCGCATCTCGCGCTCGGCCATTTCCAGCGTTACCGGCTGGCCGCTGAGCTTGTTGTGCGCCAGCAGGCGATTGATGGCGCCTTCGAGGTCGCGGCCGTTATGCGTTACCGATTTGGCGATAAAGACCAATACCGGGGGCGGCACCTCGAATCCGGGGTGATGGGTACACGCGGCGGCGATCCGGCTCTTTAGGATTTCAAGCCGCAATTCCTCTCCCAGCGAGCCGACTTCAACCACGAGGCCGCCGGCGAGCCGCGACCGCACGCGGTCGTCGAGACTCTCCAGGTCGGCCGGCGGCCGGTCGCTGGCAATCACCACTTGCCGGCCCGCGTCGATCAGGGCGTTGAGGGTGTGACAAAACTCGGCTTGCGTCGAGCGGCCCTGGAGGAATTGCAAGTCGTCGATGATGAGAACATCGATGGCGCGCAGGGCTTCCTTGAAAGCGAGCGTTGTTTGAGTGCGCAGCGCCGAGACAAACCCGTACATGAATCTTTCGGCGGTCAGATAGAGCACCTTGCGATCGCCGCCGTTACCGGCCCAGGCAATCGCTTGCAGCAGATGGGTTTTGCCGAGCCCTACGCCGGCGTGAATGTAGAGCGGGTTGAACATCATGGTGTCGCCGCGGCGGCTTGCCGCCACCTGCTTCGCGGCGGCGTGTGCGAGCGTGTTCGAGCGGCCGACAATAAAGGTCTCAAAAGCAAGACGCGGGTCGAGCGGGGAGCCACCGAGTGCTTCGTGCACGCTCATGAACGGGACGCTCGGGCGCACTTCCGTTCCGTTGAGATTAGTTTCCTGGCTTTCGCGCGCCGGCGTCGCCCCCGACAAATGCTTGGGTTTGACCGGCAGCGGCCGAATTGCCGAAGAGCGGACGGTCAATTCCAGGCGGGTGACGGCCGGCTCTTCCGCCTGCCAATTGCCAAGCACTTTCTCGCTGTAGTGCGACTGAATCCAGTTGCGCAAAAAGCGCGTCGGCACCGACAATCGCACGCCGTCTTCGCCGACCGCCTCCAGCTCCACGCGCGCGAACCAGCTCGAATAAACGTCTTCGCCGAGTTCAATCCGCAACCGGTTTTTGACCCGCTGCCAGCGCTCTTGATCCGTGCTCGTCATATCAGCCTGCTTGTTCGCCTAAGAGAGAGTGTGTGAGCAACTAGGACGCGGTATGCCCACCAGCCCGGTACCGGGCGAACGCTACATACTCAGGGACGGAAGAAATCGGCGGTTATCGCGGGAGTGACGCGCCGATCGAAATCGCGGCATCAGCCGCTGAGGATCGCGATGGCGAAGCGGCCGACACGATCAAGGAGCGCAAGTGGCAGAAACGCGCCACAAGACCAAATCCTCTTCGCATTTAACGCTGGCTGAATTGCCGCGTGCATCCCCCACCTCCATCGCTCCCGGACCCGATGGCGATTACCGCCGTCTCAGCGAATTCTTTTGCGAGATCTCAACGCGCGTTACCGTTCATTCAGATCGAATTCGTCAAAGATTGCCGATTGTTTCTGTTCTACTCGACATACAATCGCGGCAACGCTCTCCCGCACCCACATCTTCATGAGTTCAATCGGGTCCGATTGTTGAAGACCTTCGAAAGCCGAAGTGAGAAAACGCTAGCACGCGGATTCCGCCCCGCAACCGCAAAGACGCCGCGATAACATTGGGCTTTCGCAGCTCAACACCGCGTCACCGCCCGCGCCGCTTTCGGCAACGCTTTGACTCAACGGGTCAATTCACAATTCGTACGCAATTCAATTTGCCGTAAAGCCGACGGAATTGGGCGGCGGAGCAAATAAAAATCAAACGGTCCGATTCAGCGGGGATTCAAACTCCGGTATCGCGCATGCGCCATAACCCGTTCATGGCGCATCAATTCTTTTGATCAAGATTCAAGGGGTGCCCCGCGGTGGGTGCTGCGGAGCAAATAAAGATTGGGCCGGCACGATGCTTTGAGCCGAGAAACGGCGCCCAATCAGTTAATTTTACAATGTGACGTGACAATTCTGCAACAGACATATGGCAGTCCACGGCCGTGAAGCCGTGATGCCGCCGCAGGCGATTGTCAGAAAAAGGATTAAGCTTTGCCGAGTTCGGCGATGCGGTGAGCGAGGCGCGAAACTTTTCGTTGCGCCGCGTTGCGGTGCACGACTTTCTTTTGCGCCGCGCGAATGATCACCGGTTCGGCTTCGGCCATGGCGGCAGCCGCGCGCGACTTGTCGCCGGCGGTGATTGCTTCCTCGACCTTTCGCACTGCGCTGCGCAAACGCGAACGCCGCGTCCGATTGACCGCGGTTCGCCGTGCGCTTTGCCGGGCAGCCTTCTTGGCAGACTTTGTATTGGCCATGATCTTTGAACACGAACTAACGAAGCGGGGCTTATAGGGGCGCCGCTGGCTTGCGTCAACGTTCGCGGTGGCCGTCCGGGCAGGGCTCGCGCGTATTGCCATCGGCCAGGCCAGGGCCCACCATGGCTTGGCGGCGCCTGGAGGGGCCCAACGAGCATGCGCCGCGTTGCGGCTTTTGCGTGTTGGTGCGGGGGCACCGTTGAGTATCGTAGGCGTCGCGGTTCGGCGGTCGAGGTTGCCGGGCGGGTCCGCCGTTTATCGGCCGGCGGTTGCGCGTTCCCGCAGTCAGCCGCCGCAAACACGCAGCCCGTGTCCAGAGATCGACTGTGTGCGCGAGCTGTTGCCGGCGCGAGTTATTGCCGCGGCGGAGCGGCGCGCCTCCTCGATCGGATTGGGCGCCGATCGCGTCCTCATCTGCGCCGATGTCATGACCGAGGAGGGGTACCTCACGGCGCTTGCCACCTGGCTTGGGACGTTCTTCGATCCGCTGGAGAATGTCTCACGCGCCCAGTGCCCGCTCAGCGACGATCAACTGATCCAGGCGGCCGCCGCCGGTCTGTTGCCGCTGCAATACGGCGACGAGCTTTCCTGGATCATCGCGCCGCGCTGTCTGACTGCCCGCAACCTCGCTGATCTCGGCCGCTCCACGCCGCAATCGCCCCGCTCGTTTCGCTTGACGTCGCCGGAACGGTTGTCGCGTTTTGCCGCACGGTACGCGCAAGCGGCGCTCGGACGCCGCGCCACAGGCGAGCTTCAGCGCTTGCAGCCGCATCTCTCTAACGCACCGCGGGCCGGGAGTTCGGGCTGGATTGCGACGGCGGCAATTGCCGCCATCGGCGGCGCGGCCTTCGCCGCAGCTCCGGGTACGACCATAAACGCACTGGCGACGGCGTGTTCTGGGGCCATTTTGGCCGCGGGCGCGTTGCGGCTTCTTTGCGCCTTCCGTGCAGAGCCGGCGCCACCGCGGCGTCCGCGCATCGCCGACCACGAGCTTCCCGTCTACACCGTCATTTGTCCGCTTTACCGCGAAGGTGCGGTGGTTCGGCAATTGGTCGCCGCCATTCGCGTGCTCGATTACCCGTTGGAAAAGCTCGATGTGAAGCTCGTCGTCGAGGCGGATGATCGTGAGACCCGACAGGCGGTCGCAGCGCTCGACCTTGGCCAGCCTTTCACAGTGATAATCGCGCCGCCGACCGGACCAAGGACCAAGCCCAAGGCGCTCAACGCCGCGCTGCCGTTTGCCTATGGCTCTTATACAGTCGTGTTTGATGCCGAGGATGTGCCGGAGCCCGATCAACTTCGGCGCGCGCTTGATAAGTTTGCCGCGGCCGATGATCGCCTCGCGTGTGTCCAAGCTTCGCTGACCATCGACAATACGGCGGATGGCTGGCTCGCCCGCATGTTTACTGCCGGGTATGCCGGACAGTTCGACGCCTTTTTGCCAGGCCTGGCCGCGCTCGGGCTACCGCTTCCGCTCGGTGGATCGTCAAACCATTTTCGCACCGCTGCGCTACGGAAGGTCGGCGGCTGGGATCCTTTTAATGTAACCGAAGACGCCGATCTCGGCATTCGGCTGCATCGGCTCGGTTATCGTTCGGCGGCCATTGCGGCAGCTACCTATGAGGAGGCGCCGGCGCGGTTTCATTCGTGGTTGAGACAGCGCGCCCGCTGGTACAAAGGCTGGATGCAAACCTGGCTCGTGCATATGCGCCGCCCGGGCCGGCTGGTGCGGGACTTAAGGCCGGGCGGCGCCCTCGCGGTCCAGCTTTTCCTCGCCTGCAATGTGCTCGCGGCCTTGGTTCACCCGATATTTGCGGCTGCGCTGGGTTATTCATTGCTCGCCGGCGCGCCGTTGACGACGGTAACGAGCTTTACTTCGTGGCCGATTTTTGCGGCGACCTTCCTCTGCGGCTACGCCTCGACCATCCCGCTCGACCTGATTGGATTAAAGCGGCGGCGGCTCCTTGGTCACGGCTGGGTACTGGCGCTGACTCCGCTCTACTGGTTCCTGCTCTCGCTCGCCGCCTGGCGTGCGCTCATCCAGCTTATTTGCGACCCGCAGCGCTGGGAAAAGACCGAGCACGGGTTGGCGAGGACTTCGCGCCATCAGGCGCAGCTTTCCTCGTCGGACGACTAAGTTTAGGATCGCCCATCTGGTTTTTCCCGCAGCAACAAACCTACGGTGTCATTAATGGGGCCTCATTCGTTCGCCGGTCTGGGCGGTCGCCTGTCATTGCGTCTGGCAGCCGTGATCTGCGCCGTCGCGGTCTCGGCATCTGGGGCGTCGGCCCAGTCATCGGTGCCGTCCGACAGCCGGCTCAAATCGATCATCGCCAAGAAGGTCATTCGGATTGCTTACCGCGCCGATGACCGGCCATTCTCGTTCGTCAACGACGCGAAGGAGCCGCTCGGCTACACTATCGACCTCTGCAAGCAGGTCACCAC
>DATNNI010000277.1:0-2072 GCA_035601915.1 Xanthobacteraceae bacterium | reverse complement strand
TTTGGCTCGTTGACGTCTACATCTTGCAGGGCCGCATTGCCGACGCCGAGCGGCTTTTCCGCAATCTCATCGCTCTGCGTAACGACCTCGGGTTGTTGAGTGAGGAATACGATCAGCAGGCGAAACGCCTGGTCGGCAATTTTCCGCAGGCGTTTTCGCATATGGCGCTGGTCAACAGCGCTTATAACCTCACGCGCGCCGAGAAGCCGGTCGAACAGCGCGCCGACGGCCGCGGCGACGCGAAGGCAAAAGAAGCCAAGAAGCGAAATTTGCCGCCGCGAAAGGCTCAACCACGGCCAAGCAATCGCAGGACCAGGTCGGTTAAGCGCCCAAAGGGCGGATAAAGGAGCCGCGCGCCGTTAACGCGGCTCTGCAAAAACACCGCTCTGCGGTGCGAGAACGCCTGGAAACCGAACTCGCCGTGATATGCGCCGATACCCGAGGCGCCGACGCCGCCAAACGGAAGATCTTCGACGGCGAAATGAAATAACGTCGTGTTGACGGACGCTCCGCCCGAAAGCGTTCGCCGCAGAACTTCGTCGCGTCTGTCGCGTCCGGCGCCAAAATAATAGAGCGCCAATGGACGCGGGTGGCTGTTGACGTAATCGATCGCCTCGTCGAGTCCGCGATAGGTCTTGATCGGCAGTAAGGGGCCGAAAATCTCCTCGCGCATGATCGCAAGATCGTCGCCCGGATCGATGACCAGCGTCGGCGGCAGTTTGCGCGTCTCGGCCGCGAGCGTCTCCCGTCCGGGATTGATCTCGATGACGCGCGTGCCACTGGCCTTGGCGTCGGCAACGTATTGCGCCAGACGCCGATAGTGCCGTTCGTCGATGATCGAGCTGTAATCCGGATTGGCGGCAAGCGCCGGATAGAATTTCGCGATGGTGCCGGTGGCGAGTTTGATGAACTCGTCGAGCCTTCGTTCCGGCAGCAGCACGTAGTCTGGCGCGATGCAGGTCTGGCCACTGTTGAGAAGCTTACCGTAAACGATGCTCTCAACCGCGCCCGGCAACATCGCGTCCTCGGCGAGGATGCAGGGCGACTTGCCGCCCAATTCCAGCGTCACCGGCGTTAGGTTCGCGGCGGCCGCTTGCATGACGAGGCGGCCAACGGCGGTCGATCCGGTATAAAAAAGATGATCGAACGGAAGCCCTGCGAAGGCTTGTCCGGTCTTGGGCCCGCCCAAGACGGTGGCAACCTGGTCGGCCGGGAAGATTGCGGCAAGAAGTTCGGCCAAAAAATCCGCGGTGCGCGGTGTCAGCTCGGAGGGTTTGAGCATCACACGATTGCCGGCGGACAGCGCCGCAATGAGCGGCGCGACGGCGAGCTGAAACGGGTAATTCCACGGGCTGATGATGCCGACAACGCCGACCGGCTGATAGAGGATGCGCGCGCGGCCGGGCAGGAGTTCAAGAGAGACCGCAACGCGCTTCGGCCGCATCCAGCCGCGAAGATGGCGACGCGTGTGGCGGATCGCCGCAAGCACCGGGAGGACCTCGCCGATCTCGGTTTCGTGGCGCGAGCGATTGCCAAAGTCGGCCGAAATCGCCGCAGCGAGCTGATCGGCGTTCTTTTCGACGGCGTCTCTGAGCTTTGTTAGGTCGCTGAGCCGCTGTCGCAACGAAGTCGCGCTTTCGCGCGCAACTGAGGACCGCTGCGCGTCGAAAGTCGCGCGCATTGTTGCGCCGGCCGTTTCGGTTTCGCTGCGAATGTCATTCATGATCGCGGTCCCGGCAACGTGCAATTCGCAGGGCCAATCCGCAGGGTCGATTCATTGCTTCCGTTTGTCAATTTGCGCGGGTGCTATCGGCGTCACGCCGCCGCAACTCGGTTTTCAGCACCTTACCGTAATTGTTCTTCGGCAGCGCTTCGAGAAAGACGTAGTGCCGCGGACGCTTGAACCGCGCGATGGCGGAAAGGCACAAGGAATCGAGTTCGTCCGCGGACACTTTTTGCTCGGGGTAGGGCACCACGCAGGCGACGACTTCCTCGCCCCAGTCAGCATGCGGGCGGCCGATGACGGACACTTCCAGAACGCCCGGGTGCCGCAGCAAAATCTCCTCGACCTC
>DATNNI010000276.1:0-4545 GCA_035601915.1 Xanthobacteraceae bacterium | reverse complement strand
CGTCTCGGCATCAACCGCACCTGGGACTCGCGCTGGTATGCCGGCAAGACCAGCTACGGTTCGCTGCTGCATGAGGACATGAAGATCCGCGCCGCCTTGATGAAGGAACTCAAGCAGGCCGCGGTGTCGAAGATCGTGATCGAGCGGCCGCACAAGAAATGCCGCGTCACGATTCACTCGGCCCGCCCCGGCGTCGTCATCGGCAAGAAGGGCGCCGACATCGAGAAGCTGCGCCGCAAGGTCGCCGAGCTGACCGATAGCGATGTCGTAATCAACATCGTGGAGATAAGAAAACCCGAACTCGACGCCCAGCTCGTCGCCGAATCGATCGCGCAACAGCTCGAGCGCCGCGTCGCTTTCCGCCGCGCCATGAAGCGTGCCGTCCAGTCGGCCATGCGGCTTGGCGCCGGCGGCATCCGCATCAATTGCTCCGGCCGGCTCGGCGGCGCCGAGATTGCGCGCATGGAATGGTATCGCGAGGGTCGGGTGCCGCTGCATACGTTGCGGGCCGATGTGGATTACGGCGTCGCTACGGCATTCACGACTTACGGCACCTGCGGGGTCAAAGTCTGGATCTTCAAAGGCGAGATCATGGAACACGACCCGATGGCGCAAGACAAACGCATGAGCGAGGGCGACGCAGGCCGGCCCCGCCGTGACGCGGCCTAGGGCGCCAGAGACGGTTTGAGAGAAAGACGTTTGATATGTTGCAACCGACGCGAACCAAATTCCGCAAGGCGCATAAGGGGCGCATCCACGGTGTCGCAACCAGCGCGGCAACGCTCGCCTTTGGCCAATTTGGATTGAAGGCGCTGGAGCCGGAACGGATCACTGCACGCCAGATCGAGGCGGCACGCCGTGCGTTGACGCGGCATATGAAGCGCTCGGGCCGGGTATGGATCCGGGTTTTTCCAGACGTGCCGGTCTCGAAGAAGCCGCTCGAAGTCCGCATGGGTTCGGGCAAGGGGACACCAGAGCTTTGGGTCTGCCGCGTCAAGCCCGGCCGTATTCTGTTCGAACTCGACGGCGTGAGCTTGGAGGTGGCCAAGCAGTCGCTGGCGCTCGCCGCTGCCAAGCTGCCGGTCAAGACCCGTTTTGTGGAGCGCATTAGCGAATAGGCGCCATGAAGACTGCTGACATAAAAACGATGACCGTCGACCAGATCGACGACGAGGTGCTCAAGCTGAAGAAGGAGCAGTTCAACCTGCGCTTTCAGCGCGCCACGGGACAATTGGAAAATACCGCGCGGGTGCGCGAAGTGCGTCGTGACATTGCCCGATTGAAGACCATCGGCCGGCAAAAGCGCGCACCGAAGAGCTGAAGAGGACAAAATGCCCAAGCGCAGCCTGCAAGGCGTCGTGGTGAGCGACAAGCAGAACAAGACCTTGGTGGTACGGGTCGAGCGCCGTTTCGCCCATCCGATATTCGGGAAAGTGATTCGCCGTTCGAAGAAATATTACGCGCACGACGAGAACAACGAGTTCAAGGTGGGCGACGTCGTTTGGATCGAGGAACACCGGCCGATCTCGAAGCTCAAGCGTTGGGCGGTGGTGCGGGGCGAAAAGAAGACTGCGTCCTGAAGTACGGCGCGCCGGATAAGAAAGTGATTGGGGTAGCCCATGATTCAGATGCAAACCAACCTCGATGTCGCCGACAATTCCGGCGCGCGTCGCGTCATGTGCATCAAGGTGCTGGGCGGCTCCAAGCGCAAGTATGCCACCATCGGCGACGTGATTGTGGTTTCGGTGAAGGAAGCAATCCCGCGTGGCCGCGTGAAGAAGGGCGACGTGATGAAGGCGGTGATCGTGCGTATCGCCAAGGACATCAAGCGTCCGGACGGCTCGATTATCCGTTTCGATCGCAATGCCGCGGTGCTGATCAATCCGCAGATGGAGCCGGTCGGCACCCGCATATTCGGCCCGGTGCCGCGCGAATTGCGCGCCAAAAATCACATGAAAATCATCTCGCTCGCGCCGGAGGTTCTGTAATGGCGGCGAAGATCAGAAAGGGCGACACGGTGATTGTGATCGCCGGCCGCGACAAAGGCCGCACCGGTGAGGTGATTGGGATGCGCCGCGAGGAGGGCCGTGTGCTCGTGCGTGGCGTCAACGTCGTCAAGCGTCATCAGAAGCAAAGCGCCACCCAGGAGGGCGGCATCGTGTCCAAGGAATTGCCGATCCACATATCGAATGTTGCGCTGGCTGATCCTAAGGACAACAAGGCGACGCGCATCGGCTTTAAAATCTTAGGCACCGGGGATGCCCGAAAGAAGGTGCGCATCGCCAAGCGCTCGGGAGCAGAGATCGATGGCTGACACCGAAGAGAAAAAGCCGAAGAAGGCAGCCAAGGCCCGCGCGGAAGCGGCTGGCCAGCCGGACAAAGTGGTGAAAGCCGACAAGGCCGAGAAGCCGCCGAAGGCCCCGAAAGCCGATAGGTCGGAAAAAGCGGCCGAGGGCAAAGCCACGCCGGAGCCGCGCGAGCCGGAGCCGAAGGTCCCGGCGCGGTTGAAGGTCGAGTTCGACGAGCAGATTCGCGGGCGGCTCGCCGAGCAGTTCGGCTATAAGAACCGTTTCCAGATTCCGACCTTGGATAAGGTCGTCATCAATATGGGAATAGGTGAGGGTGTCGCCGACCGCAAAAAGGTCGACGCCGCGGCGGCCGATCTCGCGCGCATTTCCGGTCAAAAGGCGGTGGTTACCAAGTCGCGCAAATCCATCGCCACTTACAAGTTGCGCGATGGGCAGGCGATCGGCTGCAAGGTCACGCTGCGCAAAGCGCGGATGTACGAGTTTCTCGATCGGCTGATCAACATCGCGTTGCCGCGCGTACGCGATTTCCGCGGCCTCAATCCGAAGAGTTTCGACGGCCGCGGCAATTTCTCGCTCGGCATCAAGGAACACATCGTGTTTCCGGAAATCGACTACGACAAGACGGCCGACGTGTGGGGCATGGATATAACCGTATGCACGACGGCGAGCACCGACGATGAGGCGCGCGCCCTGTTGACCGCGTTCAATTTTCCGTTCCGGCAGTGAGGCGAGAGCGTCAGACGCGGAACGGCGAGGAGCAATAAATGGCGAAGAAGAGTTCGATCGAGAAGAACAACCGGCGCCGCCGGTTGACGAAGAAGTATTCAGGACGGCGCGCGCGGCTGAAGGCGATTGCACAGGACAAGACCAAGCCGGTGGAAGACCGCTTTGCGGCGACGCTGAAACTCGCGGAATTGCCGCGCAATTCCTCGGCCACGCGCATTCGCAATCGCTGCGAGATGACGGGCCGGCCGCGCGGCTTTTATCGCAAGCACAAATTGTCCCGCATTGCATTGCGCGAGCTTGGCTCGAAGGGGCTCATTCCGGGCCTGTTGAAGTCGAGCTGGTAAGGAGACTCGCACAATGTCGATGAACGATCCGCTGGGCGATCTCCTCACCCGCATCCGCAATGCGCAGATGCGCAACAAGGGCAAGGTGTCGAGCCCGAACTCGCGGTTGCGCGAGAGCGTTCTCGAGGTCTTAAAGAGCGAAGGCTATATCCGCGGCTACGCCGTAACGGAGCGCGACGGCCGTTCGGAAATCGAGATCGAGCTGAAATACTTCGAGGGTGAGCCGGTGATCAGGGAGATCGAGCGTATTTCCAAGCCCGGACGCCGTGTCTACACGTCGGTGAAGAATTTGCCGCGCATCAACAACGGTCTAGGCGTAGCGATTGTCTCGACGCCAAAGGGCGTCATGGCCGATCACGCCGCTCGGGACGCAAATGTCGGCGGCGAAGTTCTCTGCACCGTATTCTAAGAGCGCCAAAAGAGTAACTGAGATCATGTCCCGCATCGGAAAAAGGCCGGTCCCAATCCCTTCAGGCATCACTGCCAATGTCGAGGGTCAGACCGTCAAACTTAAGGGGCCGAAAGGCGCGCTGTCGACGGTCGTCCCGGACGACGTCGACGTAAAGCTTGACGACGGCCGGATCAAAGTTGACCCGCGCAACGACACCAAGCGCGCCCGCGCGCAATGGGGTACGTCACGTACGCTGATTGCCAACCTGATCGCGGGCGTCAGCAAGGGATTTGAGCGGCGTCTCGAGATCAATGGCGTCGGCTACCGCGCAGCGGTGCAAGGCAAGAACTTGCAGCTCGCGCTGGGCTACAGCCATGACATTGTCTATCCGATCCCGGAAGGCATCACGATTGCCACGCCGCGGCCGGTCGAGATCGTGATCTCGGGCGCGGACCGCCAGAAAGTCGGCCAGGTCGCCGCCGAGATCCGTGAATATCGGCCGCCGGAGCCCTACAAGGGCAAGGGCATCAAGTATTCGGACGAGCGCATCTTCCGCAAGGAAGGCAAGAAGAAGTAGCGGGGCGGAAAATGGCCAATCTCAGGGATCGTAGCGGACGGCGGCGAGGGCGGGTGCGTGGCGCGCTCGCGCGCGCGGCGCATGGCCGCAGCCGGCTCAGCGTATTTCGCTCGTCGAAACATATTTACGCGCAGGTCATCGATGATGATCGCGGCGCTACGCTCGCCTCGGCGTCGTCGCTGGAAAAGACGGCGCTGG